>DATIKU010000014.1 GCA_035477215.1 Spirochaetota bacterium
CCTTATCCCTGCAACTGACTCAGGAGACCTTTCTTACCGCCACGGGAATGCAACGGTCCATCCCTTCCAGGGCCAGCCGGTAGTTTTCCCCGGCCTGCGCCCAGTCCAGCACCTTCCAGAATGCTTCGATGTAGTCGGGACGACGGTTCTGGTATTTCAGGTAATACGCATGCTCCCACACATCCAGGCCCAGTATCGGCACCAGGCCTTCCATAATAGGACTATCCTGGTTAGGCGTCGAGTGGACCACCAGCCCGCCCAGCGCGTTCAGCGAGAGCCATGCCCAGCCCGAGCCGAAACGCTTTGTGGCCGCGGCGGCGAACTCGGTCCGAAAGGCGTCCAGCGAGCCGAAACGGGCTACTAACGCGGCGGCCAGGTCTCCCTGGGGAGCGGGTCTTGCGCCTCCCCTGAGGAGTTTCCAGAACAGGCTGTGGTTGAAATGCCCGCCGCCGTTGTTGCGCACCTCATCGCGGATGTCGTCGGGCAGGCTCGGCAGGTTCGCCAGCAGCGTTTCCACCGGCAGTCCCACCAGGGCGGAATGCTTCTCGACCGCGGCGTTGAGTTTCTGTACGTAGGCCGCGTGATGTTTCCCATGGTGTATTTCCATGGTTTTCGCGTCTATATGAGGCTCGAGCGCCGTGAAGTCGTAGGGCAGGGTGGGTAGTATATGAGTGTTCATGATTGTTCTCCAATTGTTAGTATTTAATAAATTATTAAAATATAATAGAAAAAGCGGGAAGCGGCAAGCGGTCGGATAAAAAAAGTGGTGATTTAACGGTTTTGTTTCAGAAGTTCGTACAGGATGATTCCCGCCGCCACCGATGCGTTGAGCGACGCGATGTTCCCCCGCAGCGGAATGTGCACCACATAATCGCACTTGTGCTCGGTGAGGCGCCGCATGCCCTCCCCCTCGCTTCCTATTACGAGCACGGCCGGACGTACTTCGGCTACGTCCTCTGGGGACGACTCGCCCTCGCCGGAGGTTCCGATGATCCAGAAGCCGCGCGCCTTCGCCCTTTCCAGAAACTGCGCGACGTTCGATACGGTGAGTACGGGAAGGTGCGCCGTTGCGCCCGCGGAAGCCTTCACCACGACGGGCGTAACCTCGGCGGAGTGCGCGCGAGAGAGCGCCACGCCCGATGCGCCGAGCGCCTCGGCGCTTCGGATTATGGAGCCAACATTGTGCGGGTCGGAAAGACGGTCCAGCGCCACGATGACGCCCGAAGCCGCGGCGACCTCGTCCAGAAAGTCTTCCTCGCGCGGAAGCCTGGTGCGAGCCGCAAGGCGCAGCATAACGCCCTGGTGGCGTGAGGAGGAATCGACCTTCGCCAGTACGTCCTTATCGCAATAGCTAATTTTGACTCCGCGCTGTTTCGCCTCGCGGACGATAACGTCGATGATCTTTCCGTGCGCGCTCTTCGAGATGAAGAGCTCTCCGCCATGGCGTTCCTCGAGCGCCCGCAGGTATTCCAGGACGGGGTTGCGGCCGATTATCTCTTTCGTTTCCACCGAGTGCCGTCCTTCGTGTCCTCGAGGGCAATGCCTTCGGACTCCAGCGTCGCGCGGATCTCGTCGGCTCTGGCGAAATTCTTTGCCTTCTTGGATTCGCGCCGTTCTTCGATGAGCCGCTCGATGCGCTCCTCGTCGACGTCGTCCCCGGGCGCAGCGAAGAAAATGACGCCGAGCACGGAGTCGACCCTCCGCAGCGCGCCGAGCACTTGGAGGGCGTCGGCCTTCGAGAGCGCACTGCGGTCGATGAGTGCGTTAGTCTCGTGTATAAATTCGAAGAGGCGTCCGAGCGCCCCCGAGATGTTGAGGTCGTCGTCCATGTCGGCGGTGAAGCGCTCGACGAATCCGTCGATCAGGCCGGCAGGCCCGTCGTTCGCACCGTCACCGGCGGTTATGCCGTCGAGGCGCAGCAGGAAGTTATCGATGCGCGCGAGCGCGCTTTCCGCCTGGGCGAGTCCCTCGAAGGTGAAATTGAGCTGCTTGCGGTAGTGCGCCGAAATAAGCAGGTAGCGGATGGCCCGCGGTGAATGGCCCTTTTCGAGCAGGTCGCGGAGCGTATAGAAATTGCCGAGCGACTTGGACATCTTTGAGCCTTCGACCAGCAGGTGCTCCACGTGTATCCAGCGGCGCACGAATTGCTCGCCGTAGGCGGCCTCGCTCTGGGCGATCTCGTTTTCATGGTGCGGAAAGATGAGGTCCACGCCGCCGGTGTGTATGTCGATGGTGCCGCCGAAGATGCGGCGCACCATGGCCGAGCACTCGATGTGCCAGCCCGGGCGGCCCCTGCCGAAGGGAGTGTCCCAGTACGGCTCGCCCTCTTTCGGCGCCTTCCACAGCGCGAAATCGCGCGCGTCGTCCTTGGCGTATTCGTCGGTGTCGTAGCGCAGGCCGCTCTTCACCTCGCGCGTGTCGAGGCGCGAGAGCCTTCCGTACGATTCGAACTTCGCTATGCTGAAGTAGAGCGAGCCGTCCTTCTCGTAGACGATGCCCTTTTCGCCCAGGCGGGAGATGATCTCGACCATGTCGTCGATCGATTCGGTCGCGCGCGGGTTGTGCTCAACCGGCTCGATGTTCAGCGTCGCCAGGTCCTCGAAGAAGGTTGAAGTGTACCGGGCGGTGTACTCGGAGAGGCTTAGCCCCTCGCGCGCCGCCCCGGCGATCGTTTTGTCGTCGACATCGGTGATGTTCATTGCGTGGTCGACGCGGTAGCCCCGGAACTTCAGGTAACGCCGCAACAGGTCGTTGAAGGCGAAGGTGCGGAAGTTGCCGATATGGGCATGGCCGTATACGGTGGGCCCGCAGGAATAGATGCTCGCGGGAGGGTAGTCGGAAATGGAGTCCTTCCTCCGGCCGCCCGGCACGAACTCCTCGGCCATTCCGGAAAGAGTGTTATAGAGTCGCAGCGCCACGGTATCCTCCAGATGCTATTGTCGCGAATGTGGTTGCATGAAGCGTCCGACATGGGCGGCGGGGGTCAGCGGCTGACGGGTTCTGCCTCCTCGCCGGAGTCGCCCAGCAGCATCTCCTTGACCGGGGTGTATTCGACCACCGCGACCGGTTCTTCTTCGCGGGGCACCCCGACGGCCGGCTGCGGCGTATGGACCTGGACGCTGAAATCGATCTTCTCGAAGTCTTCGGGCCGCAGCTTGTAATACGACAGGAGTACATGCAGTTTCTTGATGTACTCAATGAGTTCTTTGAGCTTGCGGTTCTTTCTGTCAATTACAGTTTTCGATTCGACGATAAGTTTTTTCAGTATTTGGTTGCGCTTTTTCAGCGTCGCCTGGAGCTCCTTTACGGTTTCGTAGTATTCCTTGTTGACGCGCCGGAAATCGATCCTGGCCAGCACGATCTCCCCGGAGTCCCTGTCCTTTTCGATGGACTCCAGGACCTCGTTGAGCTCCTTTACCGAAAACAGGTCTTCCGTGGAGGTCTGAATCCACTTTTTGCCTTCATCGTCGGTGAATTCGGTGAGATCGGGTATGGGTGTCTTCTTGGACTTGCGGATCAATCTTTCCTTCCGGGCCCGGCAGGGGCCTTTCTATCATTACGAGATTCTTTCTCCACGCCGTATACTCATTATCGACAGACATTACTATGGCAGTATAGCCATATTTGTAAATAAAAAAGTGCGGGCGCTTTTATCTTTGACAAAACCTCGCCATTTGACGATTGTGTCCCGGTATGAACGTCACCGTTCCACAGGACGTTGTCCGGCGCCTCCGGGGGCTGGGCGTGGTGAAGACCGACGAATCGCTCTCCAGGCATACCACCTTCAAGACCGGCGGCCCCGCCGACGTGCTGGTTGTTCCATCCGGCGTCGAATCACTGGGGGAGATCGTACGCATCTGCGCCGAATCCGGACTGCCGCGCACCGTAATCGGGGGCGGGTCCAATCTTCTGGTGGGAGACCGGGGTGTCCGCGGAGTCACGGTATGTATTTCGCCCGAAGCCCTGGACGCATCGGGGCCGGTCATCGAGGACGATGTGGTCTATGCTCCCGCTTCGGTCCGCAAGGAGGACTTTGTCTCCATCTGCGCGGACAAAGGCCTTTCGGGGATGGAATTCATGGCCGGAATACCCGGCTGTATCGGCGGCGGCATTGTAATGAACGCGGGGACGGTCGACGGCAATTTCGTGGACATCCTGTACCGGGTCGAATACGTTGATACGGCCGGGGAGGTGAGGCTGCAGGAAATTGTACCCTCCATGGCGCGCTACCGGCACCTGGACGTGCAGGAGGGCGCCATCATCACCGCTGGCTGGTTCAGGTTGCGCCATGCGGACGACGGAGAGGTCGTGCGTCACAGGATACGCGAGCTGCTCGATGAGCGCGCGAAAAAGCACCCGCTCGAGTATCCATCGGCAGGGTCTGTGTTCAAGAACCCGCAGGGGTATTCGTCGTGGAAGCTGGTGAACGACGCGGGGCTCAAGGCTCACCGCATCGGCGGGGCGATGGTGTCGGAGCTGCACACCAATTTCATCGTCAACGCCGGTGGCGCACGGTCCGCGGACATACGCGGACTTATTGAATTTATCCGGGAAACGGTGTATATTAAATTCGGCGTCATGCTCGAGCCGGAAGTACGGCTGGTCGGGGAGTTTTAGGACTTGCCGGCGGAAAACCGCGCCGCTCTCGGCCCGGAGAGAGCAGCGTGACGCCTTGAAAGGAATCCGTTCTTTATGGTCAACGAATACACGAGGCTCGGCGACGCGGTTTTTTGCGCGCTGGACTTCGAGACTACCGGCGTGAATCCCGCGCTGGACAGCATCGTGGAAATCGGGATGGTGCGATTTACGCTCGACGAGACGCTCGCCACATTTTCCACGCTGATCGATCCGGACCAGGAAATACCCGAGCGCGCCATCGAGATTCACGGCATAACAAACGAAATGGTGCATGGTGCTCCGCGCATCGGCGAGGTGTTGCCCGGGGTGACCGAGTTTATGGGCGACGCGATGCTCGTAATACAGAACCCGCACTTCGACCTTACCTTTCTCGAAGTGGCCTTCAAACGGAGCGCGATGAGCGTTCCCCGGCTCTACGCCTATGATACGGTGCGCCTCTCGCGGAAAACCTTCGCCAACATGCCCAATTACCGGCTCGAGACGCTCTGCGCCAACCTCGACATCGAAAGCGCAGTCCATCACCGCGCGCTCGCCGACGCCTGCGCGTGTATGGAGGTTTTTCGCAAGGTGGTTCGTTTCCACGACGCCCTCGCGGAGTGGACCTTCGGCGATCTCACGCGGCTTCACGGCGACGCGATGCAGCCGCAGCTGACGCGCAAGGAAAAACGACGGCTTAACCTCAACAACAATATCTACCTCGGCGACGTGGTCAAAATCCGCTACATGGACGAAAGCGGCCGCGTCACAACCCGGCGCATCCTGCCCAAGGAGGTCGTAATGAACGGGAATAAAACTTATATACACGCCTTCTGTTACATGCGAAAAGAGGACCGGTATTTCAACACCCGGCGGATACTGAAGGTGTACTGAGAAGCGCCCCGGGGGCTACCCGGTGCAGTAGAGCCGTTTGAGGGTGCCCAGAAGCTCGGCTATTTTAGGGTCTTTCACCGAGTAAAACATGAAATTGGCCTCTTTACGGCGATTGACCATGTGTATCTTCCTGAGGACCGTAAGGTGCTGGGAGATGTTCGAGATCGACGAGCCGAATTCCTTTTCGATCTCGCCCACCGTCTTCTCCCCGTCCATGAGAAAACACAGGATTTTAAGCCTGATGGGATGGGCGATCGATTTGAGTATCTCGCTGGTGTGGTTTACCTGTTCATCCGAGAAAAGCACGATGATATCTCCCATTCCTTCCGTCGTTTAAGTATTCCATTACACAATAAAAAAGTAAACTACCTGTCAATTGTTTTTTTGTCACGCATGGACCGTTTCAACTCACCCCGGCCCCTTTTTCTGAGAAGAGAGGGAAGTTCGGGCATTTGGCTCTTTTACTGGATTGCACTTCTCTTTTTTAAAATAGAGGGGTAGGGGCTGAGTTGTGAAGACTTCTAATGATTCGGCATTTCCTAATTAATTTTAAGAATAATAGAGGGGAATTTGATACACTTGTGTCCAGTATGCGTAAAGGCAGCTTAAATGATTAAAAGTACTTGCAAAATAGGATTAATATTCATGTGATGGGAAGGGGCCGTGCCGCAGGAGGGCCGGCGCCTTTTTCCCTAACTCTATGGCAGGCGTCCGGACACCATGAAGCTCTTCAATGTGGTTGAGGAAAAACGAACGACAGAGGTTCGGGCCGATCTCGAGCATCTGCGAAAGCTGTTTATAATGCCGGATAGCCCCGACAAGTTCCTCGAGTTCGGCCACGAACTCCTCGATCTCATCCATAACTTTTTCAAGTCCAAGGGCGGCATCCACAGCGAGATATCCCTTCCGGAACTGGCGAAGATATTTTCCGTGATGGAAATTCCGCGCCACCCGAGCTTGCTTAAAGACATTCTCGGCGAAATAAAAACCAAGGTGATCGCCCACTCGGTCAAGGTGGGCAATCCCTATTACATAGGCCACATGACCAGCGCCATTCCCTATTTCATGATCCTCCTCGAAATGATCATAGCGGCGCTCAACCAGAACCAGGTGAAGATAGAGACCGCCAAGGCCTCGACCTTTCTGGAGCGCGAACTCATCGCCTGGATCCACCGGCTCATCTTCGACCGCTCGCAGAACTTCTACCGCACGCACGTGCAGAACCACCGTATAGCGCTCGGCAACGTGACGCTCGACGGCACAATGGCGAACCTCACCGCGCTCATGGTCGCGCGCAACAAGGCGTTCCCCGCGAGCGGGCGCTTTCCCGGCATCCG
Organism: Spirochaetota bacterium; assembly: GCA_035477215.1. Classification (NCBI taxonomy): domain Bacteria; kingdom Pseudomonadati; phylum Spirochaetota; species Spirochaetota bacterium. Next base: position 6,846 of record DATIKU010000014.1, read on the forward strand.
CAAGGCGGGCATCTACGATGCCTACCGCTACTACAACTGCAGGCGGGCGGTTGTGCTTGTTTCGGCCCGCGGGCATTATTCCATCGAGAAGATCGCGCGCATACTCGGCATCGGAAACCACAATGTCATCAAGATACCCGTGGATACCGAAAACAGGATCGACATCGCGCGGTTGCGCCAGGTGTGCGCGCAGATCAGGGAGCAGAACGAGCGCTCCGGCGAGAAGACGAGGATCGTCGCGATCATTGGGATCGCCGGCACGACCGAAACGGGCAATATCGACGACCTTGTCGAGCTGCGCCGCATCGCGGACGAAAACGAAACCTTCTTCCACGTGGACGCGGCCTGGGGTGGGGCTCTGCTCATCGTCGACAAATACCGCCATCTCTTCAAGGGGATCGACCAGGCCGACTCCGTGACCTTCGACGCCCATAAGCTCATGTATTCCCCCCTCTCGATGGGAATGATACTTTTCAGGACCGAGACGGCGCTCAACTACATCAAGCACACCTCCAACTACATCATTCGACCGGACTCGGTCGACCAGGGGCGTTTCACTGTCGAGGGTTCGCGCCCGTTCTCCAGCCTGAAGCCCTGGGTCACCTTCAAGATATTCGGCAAGGAGGGCTTCCGCGTACTTTTCGATCACGCCTTCGCCATAACCGGGACGCTCAGGGACATCGTTACGCGGCATTCCGATTTCGAGCCGATGAATGTCCCGGATATCTTCATTTTCAACTACCGTTATGTCCCCCGCAGGGTCCAGGCCCGGCTGAACGCCCTGATGATTGAGATCGACGAGGAGGCCGATCCCTACCGGCTTATAAAGCTGTTGAAAAGACTCCGTCGCATCAACGACACGCTGAACGAGCTCAATATCGAGCTTCACCGCGCGATACGCAAGGAGGACAACAGCTTCGTTTCGCGGACCATGGTCGAGTCCACTCGCTATCACCCGCAGAAAATCGTGGTGCTGCGGGCCGTCACCATTAACCCGCTCACCACGCCCGAGGTATTAAAAGAGATCATCGACGAACAGAGCGGTCTGGGTGCCAGGATATTCAAATCGGAGTTCATGGACACCCTTGAGAAGCTCTAAGCGCGGACGTTCGATCACATCATTCGTCCTCCCGCTTGTCCTTGCCGTATTGGCATGGCACGGTGCTGTGCGCGCGTCGACGAGCGGATTCGTGCCCGTGGCGCCCGCGCCGCAGGTACTGCTGCTCGACGGCCGGCTGCACATCGCGGACCCGGAAGGCCTGCGGGCATTACCTGTTAAATCGGGCGTCGGGCGGTTTCTCGTGGAGGACGGCGCGGTGTACTATGTGCGCGCCGAACCCGGCGAGGCCTTTGCCGGGCGGTGGATGCAGGGCGATGACGGCGCGTCCGAGCTCTCCCTGGGGCGGTTCGATTCGACGCCGCGGCGTCTTTGCGGGTCGGGGAAGACGCTCTATGCCCTGTACGGCGACGGCGAAAATGAGGAAGGCACGCTCTATTCGGCCGATTTCAACGGGGGAAAGGTGCTGGAGCGAAAGGGGGTGGTCGATTTCACCCTGTATGGCGACCGACCGGTGATCCTGGAGCGTATCGGCGGGGAGCTGCGCTGTGTGGTCGACGATGTACGGATCGCGATTATGCTGCCGGGGAGGGCGCGTTTTCTCGACGGCCCCGATCGGCGCATGATCTTCGTATCGGACGGGAGCCGCACCGAGGTGATCGACGCGGCAACCGCCAGGACCGTGTACCGCTATGCCGACGGTGTCAGGTATCGTTCGCCGGGCGCCCACAATCTCGAGGTCGAGGCTATCGACGATACGCCCGGTTCGCCGTCGGGAGGGATGCTTTTCTATAAGGTCTTCATCAACGGCGTTGAAGCGGGCCGGACGGATACCGGCCCCGCACAGACCCGTCGCGTCTTCAGGCACGCCGTCGCGGCGGGGGAATACCTCGTGATCGCCTTCGAGCGATGGGAGCTCAACCTGAGACGCGAACGCTACGAGCGGGCCAACAACATCATGCAGCCCGAGCCGATGCGTCTCCATGTCCCCGAGGGAGTCGTACTCAAAATCCTCCTTTATTGTGACGGGCGTTCGTATCGGGTGGTGACCGGCCTGGCCGTGGAGCCCGCCACTGAGTGAACGGGCGGCGCATCCACGACGCGTATCAATAAAAAAGGCGGTGATTCGAATCATCGCCTTTTTTGCTTAACGATAACGCAGGTGTTGCTATTTAAAGTCGTTCAATCGCTCGGTCTTCTTCTCGTTGATTTCCACTATTTCCTGGATGTGCTTGTACTCCGGCGAATCGATGCCGTACTGGATCTCGGTCGCCTTGAGCATGTTGCGGTTTTTAAGCTGCTTGTACCTCAGTACTTCTTCCTCGGAACCCAGGCGGAACTTTCCCACCATGTTCTCCATGAAACCATAGCAGCTGCTGAGATAGCGGTACGCCCAGACGTCCTTGCTGTTGGCGTCGGAGAGGGCGATGTACCTCTCGAGGATCGGGATGCAGGGCTTAAGGTTCTGCACGTCGTACTGGCACGATACGTAGACCTGGTAAAGCCGCGACTGGAAGTTGACGAATTTCGGGTCCTTGCGCACCTCGGTGAAACGCACCTCGTCGAGCTTGTTAATGGCCCGGGTGAAGAAGGTGACGGCCTTCATCTTGGCGTCGTAGCGGAGCTTCGCGATCTGCCGGGCCTCCTGGTTTTTGCGGTCGATCTCCTGCCAGTACCATCGTTCGTTGAGGTTTTTCCTGTCTTTATTGGCGACGGCGATCTTGGCCACCTCATTCTCCATGTCCTCGAGAATGTCGAGGCCCGTCGAATACTCGTCTATCGCCACCTTTAACAGGTTTTCCGCGTATTCGCGGCTGAGTTTCTGGAGGTCGCGCATCGCCTGAATATACGGCTTGAAGTCCTTCACTCGCCATCCGCCGATGTCTTCGATCGGCTGTGCGCTTTCTTTTTTATCTTCGGCGGGGGCCTCCTTGGGCGCCTCCTGGGCGTACAGGGGCATAAGCACGGCCATAAAGGCGAAGAGTGCCGTGCCGGCGATCAGCCCTATGGATATGATTGCTCGTCTCATAAAGAACCTCTTTATCTCGTTGAATGTTATATGCGTGCGAATGTTCGTGTATACAGAATATATCGACCCCGGGGGGGAGAAAATTCATTTTTTTTCAACCGCGCCCGAAGCGGGGCCGTGAAGGAGACTGACCGCCCACCGGCCGGCCTGCGCGCCGGTTCCATCCTTCAGTATTATGAGAATGCCGTTTTCACCGTATCCTCCCAGGAAAAGCCCGTATCCCGTCAACCGGTTGGTGCCGGAAAGAATGGTCGCGGTCTTGCCCCACGAACGGTCGGGGTCCGATCGCCCGGTTCCGAGCACGCCGGCGGCGGTCCCTGTATCCATGGTGTCGAACAGCGCCCGTGAGATGATTGCCCGCCGCCCGGGCGCGATCTGAATTTCGAATGACGCGTTTTCCCCCGGCGAAACGAGCCGCGCGAGCGCGACCAGGCCGCGAACCGACAGGCCGAACCGGTAATCGAGCCCGGCGAGCAGGTGAGCGGATTCCCGTGGGCCGTGAACGGGAGGCATTTCGATTCGAATTCCCGCTGTGGAGAGCGATTCACAAAAGCGGCGAAAAGAGCTTACATTGATCGAACCATTCAGGGAGGCGAAATAAAGGTTGCACGAATGCGAGAGCGCCTCACTCATGCCGACGTCGCCATGGCCCACGGGTGTCCAGCACCGTTCGGGCAGCGGCGTTCCGGCGCGACCCGTGCAGTGATACCGGTGCGCGTCGAAGAGGTCCGGCCGCTCGGCCGCGCAGTACAGCGCCACGACCAGCTTGAAGATGGAGCCGGGCGGAAGAACGCGGTTTTCGATACCCCGGTGGCTGGAGCGGGTGATCTCGCCGCTCTGGAGATCGAAGAGGGCGTGTGAAAGCCCGGGTGGGGGCGCCTCGACCTGGTGTTTATACAGCATGAAGCGGACCGCCGGATAATAGTGAGCAAGTATCTCATGGCGGGAGTATCCCCGTTGTGCGAGTCCGAGCGCGCCCTTCTGGCAGAGTCCGGCGCCGTGCCCGTTCCCGGTGCCGTTGAAGATGAATACCGTTTCGCCGCGCTCCAGTATCGTCTCAATCCGGTACTCGTTGCTTTTCAAAAAACTCCATCCCCTGCGACGGTTGATACGCAACCTGAAGTCTTCGGCGGGGTAGCCGTGGTGCATGTCGCCGGCGCGCAGGGTTACAGTGAGCGTCTTTGTGTCGATCGAGAGGGAAACCGGTGACAAATAAGGAGCGTCGCTCCCCGTGAGAATGGAGGCGAGGTCCTTCGCCGGAAGGCGGGCCTGCCATGCAGAGCGGGCGCCCCCGCACAGTTTCGTTCCCGTTTCCGACAGGCGGTCCCGCTCCCCATGGCAGGTTTTTCCGGCGGGGCCGAAAACGCGCGCTCCGAGCGTGCGCCCGCCGCACTCCGCGTGGAAATGCGCACCGCACGCGAGCGAACGCGGGTCGATGCGCCACGGAGTTTCCGGCGCGGGGGGGGCGCCGGCGAGGCCGCGGTAAACGACGCAGTGGGCGAGGTCGCACGCGTCGTAGTCTTTATGGGCGCGGGAGCGGCCGCCGGGTTCATGCCGGGCCTCGATGAGGAGGGTCAGGGCCTCGAACGCCTCTTCCGTGCCCGGCGGCATGGGGCCGTATTCAACGCGGGCACAATCGCGCGCGTATCGGGGAAGCCGCTCGGTGATGATGAATTCCATGCCCCCTTTGTGGTTCCTGATCTCGAGGGGGAGAGGGTAGCGCCGCCGCTCGTTCCCGGTCCTCAGCTCGAACGTGTGGTCCGGGCCGGGCGTATCCATCATCCCCCCGAACGTGCCGCTCAGATCGCCCGCGTCGGTTACGAGCGTCCATCCGCCGACGGCGGGACGCGCTTCGGCGCGCCGTATGGACACGCTCCCGGCACCGGATGCATCGTCGAACCGCGTGTCTTCGGGAAATAAGAAAATCGGCATGGCGGCGGCGTCGCCCTCCTGGCAGAGACGCATCGGCTTTGAAAGTATGCGAATACGAACGGTCTGTTCGTCGGTGATATCGGGGCCGTAGGTCGCCGGTGAAACGGCTCCGGGGCGCCAGGCGATCAGGAAAAAAACGCAGAGCGGCAATAATTTAATTTTTTTTATTGACACCCGGAGGTCCTGTATGTATATTATGAGCGAGCACTCACTCATTAAGCCCGCTCCACACCAGCCGGAAGAGCGGGCGGGAGATGGGATGCGGGAGGTTCGCCATGTTGACCAGAATCGCTTTCGGTATGTTTTCGGTGTTGTATAAAATCATCATCATTCCCTATTACAAAGCCAGGGGTGGAAGAAATGCCGGAGAGTGCCGCGCGTAAGCGGCACTCCTATTTCTTCTCGACCGAGAATCGCGCCGGGACCGCCCATCCCTGAATGGACGGCTCGTACATGCATTCCATCCGGGCGGGCTTTACCATGAACCGCCCCGGGAGCTCGGCCCGCATGATATAGGCGATCTCGTATATTTCCCCCTTCCTGATCCTGGTAAAGAAAAACACCATGCGGTTGTCGCGCCGCTCGCTGTGCGAGTACGGCTGGTACTCGTCATAGGCGTTTTTCATCACGACCTCGAACCCCGATGGGAGGTAGTCCTCGAGAACCAGGTACTCGAAATCGTCCTGTGCGCGGAAGCGCACCTTCACCATGATCTCATCGCCGACCCGGATTGGCGCGGTCGACGAAATGGCCTGGGGCACCATGTACTCGTTGTTGTTGATGTCGCGCACGCGCGTAACCGCGTGGAAGCTGCGCGAAAGGCCGATGCCGTTCTCGAGAGAACGCATGCTACGCACCTCGGACTTGAACAGCGACATGAATTCCGAGCTTTTAAAGTACAGGTTCCCCCGAAGCGTCACGTCGAAGCTCACCTCGCCGCCCGCGCTGCCGTCGGCAATGATGGTGTGGAGCGCGCCGGCGGCCGTTGCGGGAACGGCGACGCGGCGCGTGAGGGCCGCAAGGTCCTTCATCGAGCCCGTGTCATAGGATATCGACGCGACCGGCTTTCCGTCGAGCGAGAAGGCGACCGTTCCGCTTTCGGCGCTCCCCGGGCCCGCGGCCTCCAGGTATCGGCAGGCGGCGAGGATCACCGTGGCGGTCTCCTTGGTCGAGTTCCAGCGGTCGTCCGTGCCGCGGCGCGAGATCGAGCTTACTATCTGCGCGGGTAGCGGCGAGCGGTCACCGGCGAAGACGAGCGATTCCAGCACGTGCGCGGTCAGCTCGACGCTGCCGCCCTGCCAGCTCCACGCGTGCGAGGGAAGGGCCTCCCAGTACACGCCGCGCGCGTCGCGCTTCTGCATGTTTCTGAGCGTGTCGATGAAGCGGGGCAGGGCCGCCTCGATTCGCTCGCGGTCCAGGGGTTGAAGATTTCGTATATTTTGACCGAGCGCGAGCGCGCGCACCAGGAACGTAAGCGTATATGCAGTCGGTTTTTTATCGCCTGCTATTTCGCGGAAAGCCGTATCGTTCCATCGTCCGTGAAGTGCGTAAACGTACAACAGATACGCCGCGGCGTCGCGGTCGTTAGCGGCGTCGGCGAGCATGCGTTCCACCGCCTGGAGGGCGTTCCCGACCCGTTCCCGGTCTACCGTATAACCGAGCATTTGGGCCGTATGGAGCGCATAGAGCGCGTGGCCCGTGAGGAACTCGTTGCCGCGGTCTCCGCTCCACCATCCCCACGAGCCGTCGTCGTTCTGGGCGCGTTGCACGCGTTCGAGCCCGGCCGCGGCCGTTTCCTCAATTCTGAGAGCTGATACGAGCCCTTCCATACCCCTCTTCGCGAGCATGGATTTAAGAGCCAGCGCGGGCAGAAAGCGATTGATGTTCTGCTCGACACAGCCGAACGGATATTCCGCAAGGTAGCGCGCGGCCTTCGCCATACGGGCGATGGGGCCCGGGTTAAGCGAGATGACGATTTCCGAGGGAACGAAGTCGAAGTCGTCCGCAGCCGGCGGCGGCCTCACAGACACGGTCCGGTTGTCGGCCATGTCGCCGGCGCCGTAGAGCGCATAGGGCACGCCCCGGCTGTGCACCGGAATGCTGAGCGCGAGCGCGTCGCGCGCCGCTGCGTCGGCCGTCGCGGAGAAGAGGAGCTTCATGGAATCGCGGCCCTCGGGGACCTTTACGGTGTAGTAGGCGCGCGACGAACCGAAGGCGGGCAGGCTCATGCGCACGGACTCGTCGGGCTGAACGGGCGCCCCGTCGGCCTTGAGCTCGGTCTTTACGTCGGGAAGCCCGCGCGTGGTGTTGCTGTTGACGATGCCGACCAGTCCCACGGTATCGCCCTCGATCATGAACCGCGGCCTGCCGACGCGCGCGATGAGGTCCTGCGTTACGAGTATTTCAGATTTGCGCTCGCCCACGCGGCCGGCCAGGTCGTGGCCGCGCGCGGTCAGACGCCATGTGGTGAGGTTGTCGGGCAGGTCGAAGCTCACCTCGGCGCGTCCGTCGTCGCCCGTGCGTATGTCCGCCTTCCAGAAGGCGGTGTCCTCGAACTTCTCGCGCACCTTCACCTTTCCCTCCTTGGCGGCGCCGGCGAGCACCGTTATCGGGTACGAATAGTTCGTGAGCACCCAGTTGGAGATCCTCGCGTAGAAAAAATCGAGCATCTTCGGCGTATGGTCGTGGCGAATCGAGTAGATCGCCTCGTCGACCACGCCGAGCGATAGGTCGGCCCTGAGGGGCCTGCCGTTCTCGTCGTCCACTTTGAAACGCACGGTGGCCTTCTCGCCGGGCAGGTATTTCTCCTTCGCCGGAGCGATGCTGATCATAATTTGCGTGTCGGCGTCGGGAAGCGTTACGCCGGCCGAGCTCGTAAAGAGCGCGCGGCTTCGCTGCATCGTCGCGGTTATATAGCAGTTCGGAGCGTATTCTTCTTTTATGAGCATCTTCACCGGCATGACGTTGCCGGTCATCCGAACGACCTTCTTTTCGTAGACGTCCCGGCCCTCCACCGTGAGGCACACCCACGCGTCGGGGAAGCGGCTTTTTAACAGGCAGGTGATCTCTCCGGGTTTGTCGAGGGCCGGCCGGTCAACGGACATTTCGAGGTTTTTAAAGCGCGAATCCACGCGCGCGCCGCGCGAGCTGTACACCCACACCACGCGCGAGGCGGTGATCTCGTTTTCCCGGCGGTCGCGGGCCGCGGCGAGAATGTCGAACTCGCCGTACAGGTCGAACTTTTTCGGGAGCTCGAGCCGGTAGGCGCCCTTCTCGTCGGTCTGGAACTTACGCTCGAAAACGGGGGTCTTGTCGTGCACGTAGACGCGCTGCCATGGTTTCCAGAGATACCGGAATACCTTGATCTCGACCGGCGCGCTGACGGGGGTGCCGTCGTGGGCGGTCGTCTTCACTTCGACGATCTTCTTTTCGTCGTCGGCGAAAAAGCTCCGGGCCGGGTTGATCTTGATATAGAAGTCCCCGCGCCCGACCTTTACGCTGGCGCGCGAGGTGATGCTGACGTTCGACCGGTCCACGATCGTCGCTTCGAGCGTTATCTCGCGGTCGTATGGAAAACTTCCGCAGGCCAGGCGCAGCGCGGCCACGCCGTTATCGTCGAGGTAGCGGTCGCCTTCCAGCCTGATGCGGTTATACGCCTCGCTGTGGCCGTAGTCCTCCTCCCACCAGTAGGTGGTGTCGGTGTCGCGAAGGCGGCTTTCGTAAAAGCGGTATTTTACCAGGGCGCCCTTCAGCGGCGCGCCGAAAAAGTACTTGGCGTCAACGCGGAACTCGGCGGTGTCGCCGTTTATGAAATATGGCCGGGAGGGGGCGATATCGATTTTAAATTCGGGCTTGCGGTACTGCTCCACGTAAAAGCGTCCGCCGTCGTACAGTGTCTCGGCGGTCTTGCCTACCCGGATGCGGTGTTCGCCCAGGCGCGCCTCGCCGTCGAGTTTGATCGAGCCGCTGTACGTCCCCCACTGGTCGAGCGTCATGGAGCCGCTCCGGAGCGTCTCGTCGAAATCGGCATTCCGGATCTCGTAATGCAGCGCGCTCGACGAGAGCGGGGCAAAGCGCCGTTCCCGCTTCTTCCCGATTATCTTGTAGAAAACCGTGTCGCCCGCGCGGTAGACGGGCCGGTCTGTATAGACGAAATACTTGCTCTCCTCCTGCGCGAAGGAGTAGGGCGAGCCGGTGCTCGCGAACGCGTAGCTTCCATCGGGCGCGACGGCGAGCACCGAGAGGTGCATGCCGCTTTTAAGCGGATTGTGGAATATGCCGCCCGCGTCGGTCATTCCACGGCGTACGATTTTAATCGGAAGGTCCTCGATGCGCTCGGGCGGTTTCGCAGCGGTGCGCCGCGCCGTGGCAGATTGTTTCACCGGCGTATTGTCGAATACCACCACCGAGGCGTTAGGCACCGGTTCGTTCGTTACAAGGCTCGTTACGTAGGCGAAGACCGATTCGCGCGAGCGCTTGACCACAAGCCCCGTCGAGGTGACGGTGAAGAATTTCCGATCGACGGCGCGCCCGGCACCCGCGACCTCGACGCAGTAGGCGCCCGCGGGAAGCGGTTCGTTGAGGTCCATGGACTGGTAACGCCATTCATAGGGCTGGAAGTCCTGAACGGGAAGCTCCCATTCGCGCACGGTTTCGAGCTTCGCTTCGCGCACGTCGAGCTTGTTCGGGTCGACCCGGCCGCCCAGGATGAGGCCCAGCGGTACGCGGTAGATCCTGGCGTTGACCTTTTCGAGGCGGATCGTTTTGAGATTGAACTCAACCTTCATGCCCGGCGCAAAGGTGTAGCGGTACGAGTACACCTGTATCTGAGGTTCCTTCGGTCTGACGGTGAAGTTGAAGCCTTTAATCTCCGCGCCCTCCTCGATCGCGAGCGGCGGTGCGTCGAGGGCGTAGAAGCCCTCGTGGGAGAGGGACACGGCGTACGTGCCCGGCTTGATGTCATCGATCCGGTAGCTTCCGTCGTGGTAGGATACGGCGGCATGAGTTACGCGCCCCTTCAGCGTTATGTTCATATTGACGGCGCGGCCATCCACGCCCTGTATGGCGATCGAACCGGAGATCGACGCGGGACGGAAGAGCCTCATCGGAAGCGCGAATCGCTCGCCGCTTTTCAGTCGCTGTATGACGGCCGTCTCCGCGATATAGCCGGGTTTCGCGAACGCGACGACATACGAGCCCTCGGCCAGGCGCGAAAAAGAGTATTTGCCGGCCGCGTCACTCGCGGCGATGAGGGGGCGGTCCATCGGCGGATCGTCGTGTTCGCCCTGGTCTCCCGACGAGAGTTTGACCTCGACCCCCGCTATGGGTACGCCGGCCGAATCCCGTACCACGCCCTCAAGGATGCCCTCGCGCCGCAGCTCGATCGCGTACCTGCCCGCGGATATCGACTCGGTGGTAATATATGGTACATAACCGTCCGCGCTGATCTCTATGCGGTAACGGACATGTTTAATGAATTCGTCGATGCGGAACGCTCCGCTCGAATCGGTTTCGAGGCGGTAGTAGCCCATGCCCATGTTCGCGTTCTTGATCTCGACCGTCGCGCCGCGGATCCCCTTGCGCGTCGCCGCGTCGATCACCGTTCCCTCGATGACCTCGGAGCGGGCGAGGTCGGCCGGGCCGGCCTTTTTATAAACGGTCCTGCCGTCGGGGAGCACCTCGCGCCCGGTGGTCGCGCATGAGAGCGTGGCGGCGACCATGATTAAAAGCGAGGCGGTATGTGCGGCCTTTAGCAATCGTGAGCGCATTGTCATATTCTCCGGGAGATGGGATCGCGCCGGGTGGAGGCGCGGTTTCAGCGTATCGTCACGGCGCGGAAAACCGCGCACTGTACGACCGTTCCAGACCCGATCATCCTGTCGAGACGGTCCCGGCTCCTGATCTCGGAGGGGACCAGTACGATCTTTTCGCCGGTCTCGAAACTTATCATAAGGCCGAAACGGGAAAAATCAACCTGATTAATGTCGTCAACGGGCACGAGCTCCCCCGCCACCGTGAGTATGATCCTCGTTTCGCCGAGATCCCGGAGGTCCAAGGGAGGATACCGCGGGTCAAGGAACAGCGCTCCGTTTATGTATTCGCGCAGGGTGAGCTCGGCGTCCTCCGTTTTATGGTGAAAGGCCCCGAAGCAACCCCGTACCTTCGATCCCTTTACAAGGGTGATAAAAAAGCCGAGCCTCCCGAAATAGGGCGGAACACCGACCGAAAGGGGCCGGGAGCATTCCCTGGCCGCCAGTCGCTCGCGGGCAATGCAGCGCATCCAGTCGGAGAGCATGGCCGATTCCGGGCTTTTCGCGAAGCCGGCCCATTCCCGAAGCGGATCGTCGGGAGAGGCCTGTGATGGCGCGAAAAGAGCGAGCGCGATGAGCAGGGCGCGCATCATTTGAGGTACACCGCCGGGTAATGATCCTTATAGAGGAGAAATGACTCGATGAGCCGGTCGCCGGAAAGTTTCTTCCGGTAGACGTTTACGCTTATGCCTCCGCGGGGACGCCTTCCGTCGTTCTGGATCGGAAGCTCCGCCTCTTCCTCCTCGGTGAATATCTCGTAGCGAAATGGAGGATGGCCGTCAGCCCGAATCCGCACCAGCAGGCTTTTGCCGCTTACGGACAACTCGATATACAGTTTCTGATCGTAGGGGTTACGCATACGGAGGTCCTTCTTTCCGTATTTTATCGTCGCGTCCAGTCCCGGCGGCACATAGGTGACGGGCTGAAAGTGACGGTGTCGCTCCGCTATTTCGCAGCCCGCGGCAAGAAGCGCGTTAAAGAGAGTGGACGACACCTGGCAGAGACCGCCGCCGGGTTCGTAGCGGACCTCGTCGCGGTAGAGCACCGCGCCGTTTCTGAATCCGTTCCGGGCGGAGCCTTCGCCGACCGTGTCATTGAACGAAAATATGGATTTCGGCATGATGACGTATCCGCCAAGCTTCCCGCAGGCGAGGCGGATGTTGTGGCGCACCGCATCGTCCTGATCTTCCACCGAGGTGGAGAACGAGGCGATGATCTCCGGCCTTCGATCCGCGGCAAAAGCGTCGAGGGACTGGAGCGCGACGATCATTGTTAAAAGAAGTATCTTCAGTGGTTTCATGTCAGCCTTGCCGCGGACGGCGGGGTGCGGGATGCGGGGCTGAGGGTATGGCGCCGTCCTTTATGTGTAATACCATACCGGCTAACCGCTCCGCGGTCAATGATAAAGTTTATTGACTGGAGGAATAATCGCGTTTTTCCGCCCCGCCGGCGTGAAAACGCACGAAACGAATAAATAATGGTTGCCTTTCGCGTGCAGAAAGCATATGGTCCCATCGATGGTCGGCAGCGGCGCCAGGCGGAATATAAACACGGCATACATGTTCAGCAACGATAATAAAATATTCGTCCTCGATACCAACGTTGTACTCTACGATTATCGCTGTATTTATTCCTTCGAAGAGCACGCCGTCGTAATCCCCATCACTCTCCTCGAGGAGATCGACCGTTTCAAGCGCGGAAACGAGATTATCAATTTCAACGCGCGCGAGTTTTCGCGCGAACTCGACGCGCTCATCGGCGACCGCCTGCTCAACGAAGGCGTGGCGCTCGATTCGGGCGGCACGATCGTCGTGATTACGAACATCGGTAAAGACGAGCACCTCCGCGAGATTTTCTGGGAGGACACGCCCGACCACCGCATTCTCTCACTGGCGTACAACCTCGCCAGGGAATTCGGGTTCGGACGGGTGTTCCTCGTCAGCAAGGACATCAACCTCAGGATGAAGGCCAAGAGCATCGGCCTTAAAGCCGAGGACTACGAGACCGGCAAGGTCAAGGACATCGACGAGCTCTATACCGGCAAGAACCTCGTCGAGAACGTCTCATCCGGACTGATCGACACCATGTATCGGGGCGGGTTGATCAGTTTTGAGGAATCGGGCTTCAGTGCGCCGCCCCATCCCAATGAATTCTTCATCATGCGTAACGGCGCCAAGAGCGTGCTCGCCATGTATGTGAAAGACGAGAACGTCCTGCAGCTTGTCGAGAAAAAGAAAGCCTACGGCATCATTCCGCGCAACGCCGAACAGACATTCGCCCTGAATGCGCTCCTGAACCCGGCCATAAGCCTGGTTACCCTTTCGGGAAAAGCCGGCACCGGCAAGACGCTCATGGCGCTCGCGGCTTCGCTCGAGTGCAGGCGGGAATACAAGCAGATCCTGCTGGCAAAACCCATCATTCCACTTTCCAACCGGGACATAGGCTACCTGCCGGGCGACATCCAGAGCAAACTCGACCCCTATATGCAGTCGCTCTTCGACAACCTGTCGGTGATCAAGAACCAGTTCGACGAGGAGTCCGAGGACTTCAGACGCATCTCGCAGATGGTGACGAACGAGAAGCTCCTTATAATGGCGCTGGCCTATATACGGGGCCGGAGCCTTTCCAAGGTCTTCTTCATCGTCGACGAGGCGCAGAACCTCACGCCGCACGAGGTCAAGACCATCATCACCCGGGCCGGCGAAGGCACCAAAATCGTCTTCACCGGCGACCCCTACCAGATCGACACGCCCTATCTCGACTCCCGAAGCTGCGGCATCACCTATCTCATCGACAAGATGAAGGGACAGCGGCTGTACGCTCATGTCACCCTCGAAAAAGGCGAGCGGTCGCAGCTTGCCGAGCTCGCCTCGAACCTCCTCTGACGAAATCCCGGTAAAATTCGGCGCCCCTGATAAAAGGCCGCTCTGCCGCCGGCGCAGGCAAAGGGATAGCGCCCGTGCGCGCTGAAAACCGGTATATTGGCGGTATATTTGATTGACAGGATTCCCTCCGGCAGCCAGCATCGAGGGTGCGGCCGCATGCGGGGGGCGCAATTATCATCCCGGGAGCACACCAATGGCGATAGACAGCAGGCAGCGGCAAAAACCGGCGGCAAGCCCTTTCTGCGCGTACTGCGAGTATACCGGTATCGTGCACGAGGTGGGTTTCGAGGTGATGGGAGAGGTGCCCCTTTCGCCGTGCCCGAAATGCGTGCTTCCGGCGTGCAAGTGCGGCGGCGAGTCCCCGTATTTCCATTACGACGCCGGCGATATCCGCGACTGCGCCTGCCGCTCGATCAGGATGCGGATAGACCGCATCAACGCCATTTACGCGCGCTCCGGCATAGATAAAAAATACCGCTGGCGCTTCTTCGACTCGTTCGATTCCATTCACAAACTGGCCGCCGACGCCAAGAACACCGCCTACGACCTTGTAAAGAAATTTCCGAATGTCGGCAAGGGGCTCTTTCTCTGGGGAAACCCCGGGACCGGGAAAACCCTGCTCTCTTCCATAATCCTCACCGAGCTCATCATACGCCACGCCGTCGAGGGGCGCTTCATCAAGATCTCGCGCACCTTTTTTAACCGCCTCCGCGCCACCTTCAACGAGGACTCCGATACCTACGGCGAGGCGAACAAGATCGAACAGGAACTGGGCGAGGTGGACGTACTCGTGGTCGATGACTTCGGCGTACAGCGCGATTCGGCATGGGAGGCCGAGACACTCTACAACCTCGTGGATGCGCGCTACGAGGCGGAAAAATTCACCATCTTCACATCGAATAACAATCCGTTCAAAACGTTGAAAGAGCTTTCCGGGGGAAGGATACTCTCGCGCATCAAGGAGATGTGCGTCATAATCGAGGTGTCGGGGCCCGACTACCGCGACAGGCTGTAGTCGTGGCGATTGCGTATATCGGAATCGGGACGAACCTCGGCGATCGCCGGGCGAACATCGGGCGGGCGGGGCGGTTGCTCGTCGAGCGGAACGCTCTCTGCATTACCGGCGAAAGCTCCATAGAGGAGACCTGCCCGGTGGACTACGTGGACCAGCCGCGTTTCCTCAACCGGGTGGTGCGTGGGTCGACCGACTGCCCTCCGGCGGAGCTCTTCGCCCGCCTGGCGCGGATCGAGGCCGATATGGGGCGCGTTCGCGTAATCCGGGGGGGCGCGCGCATAATCGACCTCGACATTCTTCTATACGACGATGTTGTGATGAAGACGGCGGATCTCGTAATACCGCATCCGCGCATCAAGGAGCGGATGTTCGTGTTGAAACACCTGATCGAGATCGATCCGGAACTCGCGGACCCGGAAACGAACGAACCATACAGGGAGGTACTGTTGCGATGGCGAGGATAAAAACGATCAACGACTTTAAAAAGGCCAGGGACGAGAAGGACCCCATAGCCATGATTACCTGTTACGATTACGCCTGCGCGCGCCTCATCGAGGATAGCGACATCGACGTGATCCTGGTGGGCGATTCGGTGGGGATGGCGTTTGCGGGCAATTCGACCACGCTTCCGGTGACGGTGGAGCAGATGATCTACCACGCCTCGATCGTTCGGCGCGGGGCCCCCAATATCTTTATGGTGGTGGACCTTCCCTTCATGAGTTACCATGTTTCGGTGGAAGATACCCTCCGCAACTGCGGCCGCATCATGAAAGAAACCGGTGCCAACGCCGTAAAGCTCGAGGGGGGGCGCGATTTTGAGCGCATCTTCGAGGCGCTTACGAAGGCGTCGATTCCGGTGATGGGGCACCTCGGCCTTACGCCGCAGTCCGTCCACAAGCTGGGAGGATACACCGTCCAGGGCCGTGAGGAAGACAAACGGCGCGTAATGATCGAGGACGCCAAAATCCTCGAAAAGAGCGGTGCGTTCTCGCTCGTGCTCGAGATGGTGCCCGCGGCGCTTGCCGGCGAGATCACCGAAAGCCTCTCGATACCGACCATCGGCATCGGCGCGGGAAGCCTCTGCGGCGGACAGGTGCTGGTGATCAACGACATGCTGGGCTTAGACGAGCGGTTTAACCCGAAATTTTTAAAGAAGTACGCAAACCTCTCGGAGACCGTCAGGAAGGCGCTTTCGGACTATTCCCGCGAGGTGAAGTCCGGAACCTTTCCCGCGGCCGGGCATTCGTTCAAGTAGAAAAGCGGCCGTGTTTTACGCGCTCCAGACGGTTTACAGCTCGCGGAGCCGGGTGCGCTCGGCGATCGCCTCGATCGAGACGACGTGCCTGCGGGCGCGAAACAGCACGATCGTGACGGCGAAGAGGGCGATGTTGCGCGCGATAAGGGGAAGGCCGATGGTCTCGTCGATGCCGAAGCGCGCAAGGCCGAAGCATCCGCAATCGAAGCGCTCGCCGCGCGCGAAGCTATAGGCGGTTACCGCGATGAAGACCAGAAGCAGGGACGCAGCGATGAGCGCCGCCGGCTTTATCCGGTACCCGGCGGCGAGGAGGGCGCCGGCAACCAGCTCGATAGCCGGGATGGTGACGGCCGCGTAGGGCGCAAGCGGTTCTGGCAGAATACCGTACATTCCCACGATCTTGCCAAACCCTGCGGGATCGATCAGTTTTATGCCGCCGGACCATACAAACACCATGCCGACCGCGATGCGCAGAAACGCGGTCAGCCCGTTGCCGTAGATCGTTTCGCGCAGAATGTTCCGTAGGAAAAAAATCATTTAATCCGATTTGTCCTCTTCGTTTTTGCGCACCGGATATCCAAGCGCCTCCCATTCCGGCAGGCCGCCTGGCATAACATAAACGCTGCGCGGGTAGCCCAGCGAGATCAGCATCCGCGCCAGCGCTTCCGATCCGTCACATGCCGTGCCCGAACAATAGATGACCGGTTCGACGGGACCTTCGAGAACGGCGCCGTTCGCCTTTATTGCCGCGAGGGCGGATGATTCGGGGATGCCCGGGATGTTTACGGCGCCGGGGATGCCCGAAACCATGAATTCTGACGGGGAGCGCGTATCGATGAAGACGGCGACCCCCAGGTCAAACTTGATCTTCGCCTCCGCTGCGCCGATGCGGACTATTTTCCAAAGCGCCGGGTCCTCCCTGGGGCGAAACGTGTACCCCTCCGGATGAAAGAGGTTCACCGCGAAACCGAGCACGCAGGCGAGCGCGATGATGACGGCGGCCTCGCGGACGGGCTTTTTGAAATCCGAAAACTCTATCATTTCGGGCGCGTCTTCCCCATTTCGCGTTTTACCTCCGCGTTGTAGCGGTCGATGATGCGGCGGATGCGCGGATCGTCCGCCGGTTGATGCTCGTCGGGAAGGCGAAAGGAGTTATTCACGACGCGGGCCCTTCCGCCCGAAAGGGCGAGCTCGAGTATTCCGATACGAGCGCCGTTGGCGCCCGCCTGCACAACGACCGCATTACCGCTCTGCCGCGGCCAGGGAGTGAGGGTCTGTGAATGCCCGCCGACGATGACGTCGACGCCCTCGAGCTTTTCCCCGAGTTCAAGATCCGCCTCCAATCCGGAATGCGACATGAGTATGACGAGCGCGGCGCCGCGTTTCCTGAGCGCGACGGCCTCGGCGGCGGCCGCGGAAGCCGGATCGAGCACGCGCAGGCGCCCGGTCACTTTTTTAGGATAATACCTGAACGCGGCGGGCGAGATAACGCCGGTGATGCCGATTGTCGTTCCGCCGCGTTCAATCACGAGGCTTCGCGCGAAGGCCTGCTTCCAGTCGCTCCCGCTCTTAACCTGCAGATTGGCGCAGACAAAGGGCATCCCTTTGACGAGCGCAAGGAAAAAGTCAGCGCCGCCCGAGAACTCCTGGTCGCCGGCGAGCAGGGCGTCGTAGCCGATAACGCGATAGGCCTCGACGATGTGCCGGGAAAGGAGCGGGTCGTCGTCTATCGTGATGAAGTCGCCCGTGTCGATAAGGAGCGCGCCCGGGAATTCCTTTCTTATGGACTCGATTTCGGTGGCCCGTTTGACCAGACCTCCCCTGGGATCGGACGGGCAGCGGCAGTAGTCGAGATTGCCGTTAAGTGAATTGGAATATACGATGGTGACGCGCGCTTCGTTTGTTCGTGCGCCGGTCACCGACGAGAGAAGGGCGATGATCGCGATGAGCGCAAGTCGGTTGAAACGCATTTTACATCACTCCGGTTTTAAAGGAGTCCCTGTCCACCCTCTCGTATATCCGGTGACGGATAAAAAGCCTGACGAGCTCCGCATCGAGCTTGTTGTTTCGAGCCTCCTCTTCGAGGATCGAGAGCGTCTTTTCCAGAGGTACGGACTTTTTATAGGGACGGTCGGTCGCCGCGAGCGCGTCGTACACATCGGCTATTGCCATCATCCTGGCCTGCATGGGGATGTCCGCGTCGCCCGAAATACCGTCGGGGTATCCGGTTCCGTCGGGTTTTTCATGATGCTTCAGGGCGATCTCGGGAATATTGCGGTATTCGGGCGGCCAGGGGATTCTGCTTACGAAGTTATAGGTATGCACCACATGGCTCTCGATCTCCTTTCGCTCGAGCGGATTGAGGCTGCCGCGACGTATCTCGAGGTTCATTTTTTCGCTGTCGGTGATGACCGGGACGGGATTGCCGTCGGGATCGTAACAGTCGAGTGAATCGAGCTCTTCGTGGATCTTTCGGATGACATCCTCGGGGTCGTTGTTCATTACCGTCGGTTCGTTCAGTGTCGCCAGGGTCGCCTTGACCTCGCGTATGCGCGCAAGCCTCGAGATCCGATCGGCGTTTATTTTGTCGAAATCGGCGGAAACGTCGATGCCGCCGCGGGCCTTCTGTAAAAGCCGGTTCTCTTCCATGAGCAAGCGCAGTTCGACGTAGCGGTACAGGTAGTCGAACCTGAGCATGAGGTTTTCGAACTCTTTGGGAAAGAGCTTTTTCGATTTCTGGAATATCGCAAGGTCTATGTAGACCTTGCCGAAATCGTGCAGCAGCGCCGCGTATTCGAGCTCCTTGATCGCCATGTCCGAAAAGCGCACGTCTTTAAAGAAGCCATCCTCCTCGGTATTGACGGCCAGCGCCATCTGCCTGCAGATCTCGGCCACGCGGAAGGAGTGGCCCGATGTCGCCGCGTCGCGCGATTCAATCGCGGTAACCGAGGCTTTTACAAACTCCTCGAACTGCATCTGGATCTGCTTGATCATGCGGTTGTTTTCGATGGCGATGGCCGCCTGACCGGCCACGGCCTCCATGAGCGACTCGTAGCGCGAGGCGAATGGTACGACCTTCCTCTCGAAGTCCTCCGGCTTCGAGAGCATTATTTCGAAGGCTTCGTTGCCGGTCATTTTACTGTTGCCGGTATCGTCCTCCTTGCTGTTGATGAGTTGGATGACGCCGATTATCTCGTCGAGATGGTTGCGCATGGGTATCACGAGCATTGACTTCGAGCGGTAGTTGTGCTCGCGGTCGAAGGAGGAGTTGAAGGCCACCGGGTCGGACTTGGCGAGCCCGTAGACGTCGGGAATGTTAAGGATCGTACCGGTGACGGCGACGTATCCGGCGATCGAGTTTCTGTTGAGCGGCATCACGAATTCCTCGTAGGGCAGCTCCTTCGAGAAGGTGTGCGAATATTTGAATCTCAGATGTTTTCCTTCCTCCCGACGCTCTTCGACGATGTAAATGCTTCCGGCGTCGGCGCCGGTTATCTTCTTGCTGAGCATAAGGATGAGCCGAAAGAGGTGGTCAGGATCCTTTTCGATGGAGAGCGATCGGCCTATGTTTATAAGGTCTTCCTGGTCGAGCTTCATGTCGAGCAGGGTGCTCTGGTAATTGTTCAGCTCGACGGCAAGCTTAGCTTCGCGCTCCATCGAGATGAAGGCCCTTTTTAAATGAAACGACAGCTCGGCCGCCGAAAGGGGCGACGATGTGGCGTGCGCTATATTCTCCAACAGCGGCGATTCGGAAAGCGATTCGTTTATTCCGGCGCCGGTTATGATGACCCTGAAATACACGGAATCGGAGGGCCGATGCTTCTCGACCGCCTCCAATCGGCTTAACTCGTCCACCGTCAGGATCAGCACCGCCAGTTTAGCTCTGTGTCCCGACTCCCGCAGGCCGTTCATGCTGTCAACAATGTCGGTGCTCGCGGTCGCGTCGAACGGAAAATTGAAGCGTGCCGGAAGGCCGGCTTTTGATTTTTCGGAGAATAGTATGCGCTTTTCCATGGCCACCCGATAGTGCACGGGGGTGGTTCTTCGGCCCGTGCAAACATCCCCTCCGCCAAGGGTGTCACTATTGAACGGGCGCGTAAAGTAAAAATCATTACCGGGACGGAATTTTACCGCATGGGGTTGAAGTCATCGGGTTCGGGGCGCTTCTCGTCCCAGCGTTCGATCAGGTAGCCCTTCATCGATTCGAACACCTCGGCCTGCCGTTCGACGACTTCCTCCGCCTCGATCGAGTTCATATCCCATGTGGCGTTGACGAAACCGGCCACCCTGCCATAGTAGAGGGGGACCATAAGGTTGATGAGTCGCACACGATTTACCTTCCAATTGTGGTAGGTCGCCGCCAGTTGGTAGAGCGCCTTGACCCATGTTTCGATGGGGAAGCCGAACTCCCCGACCTCCGCGTTGCAGGCATCTCTGAGCGAGAGAAAGACCTCGCGCGAGAAAATCTCTTCGTACAGCCGGGCGAACTGGTTGAATCCCAGTTTGTATTCCTGCACCAGGCGGTCGAGGCTGATATCCACCGCCTCGGGCTCATTCGGCGTTCCGTCCCCGAAGAGCGGCACCGGGCGACTCCCCTCGATGTTTCTCCAGTAGGGCGCGTAGTGTTCCATGAGATTAAAGAGCGTCCCGATAACCTGCACGAACATCGGACCGAGCGAGTCCGCCGGGTCCTTCGCGTCGTGCACCTTCACGCCCAGGTGAGCCTGGCAGATGTTGACGTTGCGGGCGATGGCGTTTATCGTCATCCAGATGTCGATGCCGAACTTGGCAATATCCGTCGACCAGACGGGCTTTTCCAGGTAGAATCTGGCAAGCTTGTTCGAGAAGGTGAAGTCCCCGCCGATGGGCTGGCGAATGCGTTTGCCGTAGATGGCGCGGGTGAGGCTGTACACGATGTTGTTGGTGATGGTGCCGTCGTATTTATGCCGGGTGTACACCGGCGCCACAAACTCGTATTCCCCATTGAGTACCGGATCGATTAAAAGCCGCACCCATTCGGGCGAGATGCTGCGGAGATCGGAATCTACCACCATACATGATTTAACGTCGAGCATCACCGCCGCTTCAAATATGGCGCGAAAGGCGCTCCCCTTTCCCGAAATTCCACGGTATATCTGCACTACGCGCTCCTGCCAGGGTTTCAGTTCCACGCCTTTCGATATCGCTCGCGTGTCGTCCGTCGAGCCGCCGTCGGAGATGAAAATAACGGAATGCGCGTCGCGGTAGTACCGGTTGAGTCCGTCGGTGACCATCTCGATCACGTGCTGTATCGTTCTTTCGTTGTTGTAGCAGGGAATCCCGACCAGAATGTCCGCCCTGCCGATGTCTTCCAGCTTTTTTGTGGTCTGCGGCCTCAAGGCAGTTGAATAGTTCATCATTCCCTTCCTTGCCATTATATTCCCTTTAAATTAACAAGCAAGCGGTATCGCCGCCACAATTTTTTTGACAGGGGTGAACAGGAAGTGAATTGCGTATCGGGCGAGTTTCGGGTGTAGATTCGCGGGAGTGGGAATGTCCCGCGAAAACCGTTCGGCTCACCGAGTTTCGCAGAACGAGTGGTTGCAATCCCCCGTTCTGAAGCCTGGATGCGGGTGTATGCGTGGAAATTGCGATGAATCTGAAAACCGGACGCCCGCTAAAAAAACATCCCTGCAAAGGCAGGGATGAGCATCCAAGAGGTCTCCTATTTTGGGGACGTAAATCCGGGATCCAAAATGGAGGATTGGCAATTGTGGAAGTATAGCACCTCGTACTGACATCGTTTCGGGAGCCATCCGGGCTCCCTTCAGTTTTTCATCGTTATTGACTATTTAAAATTTATCGTCAATATTCAATGTTGACAACAAAATTAATAAATAGGTACAAATTTTTATCTGATACCAGCCGGCCGGTTTTTTTAAAATTAAGGCACTTATTGATGTGTAAATTATATTATTTTGTATAATGCCATCTCCGGCCGGCGGGGATGGGGCCGATATTCGCCCATCCATCCGCCGTTTTATATTAATTTTCCATTCAGTTTATATACCCCTCTCACGATATTAATACAGTACTGTGGGACCGGGCGGACCCGTGTGGTTTTAACCGCCCATCGGGGAAGGAACGATGCAGCAATCGATACATCTGGGAATTTCGGATATGCTCGTGCCGCGCGAGGCGGTCGGCCTCCCGCGCCTTCACACCGCGGAGGAGCCGTCCGTCCGCTTTGATGATATTCTCAACCGGCATCTGTCGGCGGAGCGCGAGAACCGTCCCGGGAATCCGCCGGAGCGTCCTGAAACGCGGTACGAGGAGCCGGCGGCGCGTCAGGACGACCGCATGCGGGTGGACAGAGAAGGGCCCGCCGGGCGCGAAGAGCGTGATGGCCATGATATGAGGGTGGATGCCCGACGCGCAAGTGAGAATGACAGGCCGTCGGATATGAAGGATAAGGAATCGGATGCCCGACGCGCAAGTGAGAATGACAGGCCGTCGGATATGAAGGATAAGGAATCGGACGCCCGACGCGCGTCCGTTGATGCGGGCCGAAAGGAGGTCGGTGCCGATTTTACCGGCCGGAAGAAGGCCGATGACGTCGGCGATAAGGAAGCACTGCTTCCAGGAACCCGGAAGTCCTCGGAAACGCTCCGTGAAAACCAGGCCATGCGCAAAAAGACCGGCATGCGTGACGATGAAGGATGGTCGCAGCTTTTACAGCGTCTTGAGGTAGTGCAGTCAAGGGCGGCCATTTACGCGGAAGGGAGCAGGGAGCTTCGGGACGTAAAGGCGGCGCTTGCCGAGACCAGGGACGTTTTACAGAGCCGGGGCGGCCGCACCGACAGGGCATTGTTGGATGCGCTCGGCGAGCGCCTGCGCGAACTTGCAAAGAGGATTGAGGCCGGTCAGATGGGCGGCAGGGAGGCGCGTCAGGCGCCGTTGGGCGATGAGATACAGCGCATTGCCGATATGGTAACCCGCCTTGCCAGAAGGACCGACAGGGCCGTGGCACAGGGACTGCGGGAAGAGCCTGATCAGCAACAGCCGCGCTCGGCGCTCCTTGAAAGAACGATTGTTTCGCATGGTCTTAATGGTAGGGATCAGGTCGAGAATTCATCGCCGAAGGATGGGAATTCGTCGGCGTTCGGCTTTCAGTTCGCAAAGAACGCGCAGGGGGCGGATAAAAATGCGCACGCGGCACCGCTGCCGCGGCAGAATCCACTTTTCGAGGAACAGCTCCAGTCGCTGGTCAGAAACGCGCGGGTCGTGGTGCAGGACGCGAAAAACGGCAGTTTTCAGATGCGCCTGTACCCGGAATCGCTGGGAAGGGTGAATGTTAGCCTGGGATTGGAACAGGGGACGATTACCGGAAGGTTTCTGGTCGAGACGGTGGAGGCCAGGCAGGCACTCGTCGGGCAGCTCGAGGACATTCGCCAACGACTGGCCGAGTCGGGTATCAGCGTTGGGGAGTTCCAGGTGAATGTGCGCGGCGACGAACGGTACGCCCGGCAGAGCTCGCGCGATTACCTTCCTCCGCCGCTATCGGGAACTCCCGTGGAAGCGAACGGCAGGTACGAACTTCAGTCCGTGCGGCATCATGATGGATTCATAGACGTGACGATTTAGGAGAAGGACAACATGGATATTACCAACACCATGTCGCGTGAGGAGCTTGCCAGGACGAAGCAGCAGGCCGACGCCGTCAACGCAAAACTCAAGCGCAGGGACGGAAGCCAGAAGGGCGAGATGGGCAAGGACGCATTCCTGAAGCTCCTTGTTACGCAGCTGCGGCACCAGGATCCGACGCAGCCCATGCAGGACCGCGAATTCATCTCGCAGATGGCGCAGTTCTCGGCGCTCGAGCAGATGACGAACGTGAGCAACTCGATGAACTCGCTCAACAGGAGCGCCCGCTCGAACGAGGCGTACTCGCTGCTGGGCAAGCGGGTCGAGGCGTTCAATCCAGCTAACGGCAGGGCCGTGGAGGGCGAGGTCTCCAGGATATTTTACAGGGAAAACGATATACGGCTTCTGGTAAACGGCACTGAACTCGGTCTCTCCGATATTCACTCGGTGCTTCCGCCCGAGCAGAAAGCCGTTCCCGTTCCGGTCGCCGACAGTTATAATGACCGGCCGCGATCGGCCGCTTTGACAATGCATGCACTGGAGCCGCGTCCGGAGGCCGTTGACCATATTGTGGACCGGCAGGGCATGGGTGAGCGCGGAGCATCGGAATCGAACAATGGATTCGCCGTAAAGGCGTATGGGGATAATCAGTAAGCGGCAGGGCCGGCGGTAATAAATTTTATTCAGGAGTTTATGCGTTATGATGCGATCACTGTTTTCCGGGGTATCCGGTTTAAAGAACCATCAGACCAGGATGGACGTAATCGGCCATAACATTTCGAACGTCAATACCTACGGGTACAAGACGAGCCGTGTCACCTTCCAGGACATGCTGTCGCAGACGCTGTCCGGGGCGGCGAAGCCCGAGGAGAACAAGGGGGGCGTCAATCCCAGACAGGTCGGACTGGGTATGACCATCGCCTCGATCGACAGGATATTCACACAGGGAAGCCTGCAGACCACCGGCAATCAGACCGACCTTGCCATTTCGGGTGACGGTTTCTTCGTGGTGGCCGAGGGCGATAAAAACTATTACACCCGTGCCGGCAACTTCGCGCTCGACCGCGACGGCATGCTCGTCAATCCCGCCAACGGCCTGAGGGTGCAGGGCTGGATGGCCACCACGAACGAAAAGGGCGAAAAGGTCCCGAATTCTTCGGGCACTCCCGAGGACCTCATCATCCCCATCTATGGGAAGGTCGACGCGAGGGAAACCAGTTATGTGAAATACAAGTGCAATCTCGATTCGAAGATGCCGGTCGTTCCGCCCGACGCCACCGGAAGGATGCGCGCCTCGGCGGGAGTGACCACTAATATAGACGTATACGATAAACTGGGCAACAACCACCGCATGACCATGACCTTCTGGCGCACCGGGACCAATCAGTGGACCGCCTCCGCGGCGATCACCGACGGCCTCGGCCAGATGACCCTCGACGTGCCGGCGGGCGCCAACCAGGCCAACCAGGCGAACCCCTCGAGCAGGATAAACCTGCGCTTTACGCCGGAGGGGAGACTCGTTTCCGTAGCCGACGACTCCAGTCCTGACGAGCTCAACCAGGGCGACCTGGTCATCAACGCCTCGTATCGCATGGCGGGCGATCCGACGGTGCGTACCATCAACGTCGACCTCGGCAAGGCAGGGCTGCTTGAGGGCGTAACGCAGTTCTCGTCGCAGTCGACGACCAAGGCGGTGGAGCAGGATGGCTACACCATGGGTTACATGGAGTCGTTCAACATCGACGATTCGGGCGTCATAACCGGTATTTACTCCAATGGCACCAAGCAGAGCGTGGGCCAGGTGGCCATGGCGGTGTTCAATAATCCAATGGGACTCACCGCCGCGGGGGAGAACCTCTTCGAGCTCTCCAATAACTCTGGACTGGCGAACGTGGGGGCCGCTTCCGAGGGCGGGCGCGGGAAGATCGTGGCGGGAACGCTCGAAATGTCGAACGTCGACCTTTCGGACCAGTTCACCGACATGATCATCACCCAGCGTGGTTTCCAGGCCAACTCGCGCACCATTACGACCTCGGACCAGATGCTCCAGGAGCTTATCAACCTGAAACGCTAAGTGTCCGGCATGTAGCGGGCATTTAACCGGGTAGCAATACCAGGACGAAACGGGCCTCCGCCGGCGGCGGGGGCCTTGCGGTGTCCGTGGTGAAAAAAGCCCTCTTCTCGTCCGGGCCGTTACGAGTTCAGACGGCGAGGCGCTCGGCCACCAGCTCCGAAAGCGACCTGACCTCGACGTCGAGACCGTACCCGTCCTTTATGGTGTTGAGCTGGAGGATGCAGTTCTCGCACGCCGACACAACGATCTTCGCGCCGGTCGCGTCGATCTGGTCCTTTTTCGCCTTGCCCGATTTTATCCTGAACTCCTCGTTGTCGAGCGCCACGAGCCCGCCCCCGCCTCCGCAGCACCAGTTGTATTCGCGCGTCGGGGACATCTCGCGGTAATCGGATGCGAGGCGAGCGAGTATCTCGCGCGGCTCGTCGAACACGCCCGCGTTGCGCCCGAGCTGACAGGGATCGTGATAGGTCAGCGGCTCGGCAATGGCCCCGTCCTTCATGCGGATGCGGTTCTCGGCGAGGTACTGGTGGATCTTCTCGACAATGCTCGTCACCTTGAACGGCAGCGGTCCGAGCAGGAATTTCGGTATGCGATAGGCCGTACCGCATTCCACGATGACGACCTCCTTGACTCCCAGGGCCTTCGCCTCGTTGACGACGCGGTCGGCGATGAACTGCATTTTCTCGGGGTCGCCCGCGAACATTCCGAAGTTGACGGCCTCGAAGAAGCTCAAGGTCCAGTTTTCCTTCGCGGCGTTGAATATGACGGCCGGGTGGATGATGGAGTGCGCGCCCGAAAGCCCGACGAAGAGCACGTCAGCGTTCTTCTTCTCCATGGGGATAAGGCCGTCGGCCGAGGGAAGGCCGAGGCGCTTCTGTACCTCGAGCTCCATGTCGCCGATGACCGAGAGGAAGCCTTCCTTGAATTCGTCGATGCTTTTTCCCTTCTCGACCGCGGCATCGGCGAGCATTACCAGTTCCTCCGGCGCGTTTCCATAGCCGATGAGGAGGACCTTGGCTATTCCCAGGATGTACGGCATGTCTATGCCGAAGGGACAGTACATCATGCAGCGCCGGCAACCGGTGCACGAGAAGGCCGCCTCTTTCATCTCGTCCATCACCCGTTCGTCGAGCGCCGTGGCGTCGCCCCAGTAGGGGAAGAGCCTTCCCGAGGGCCTGAAATGCTTTTTAACCGCCCGGCGCACCACCTCGGCGCGGCCCACCGGTGAATATTCCTTTTTGGGAATGCCGTAATAGGCGTGGCAGGTGTCGTAGCAGAGCCCGCAGCGTGTGCACGTGTCCAGGTAGTAGCGCATCGGCCTGGTCAGGCGCGAAGCGATCAGTGATTTGAGTTCCCGTATTTTTTCCTTTTCCATGGCCTATTTCCTCTTGAGGTTGAGTGTGCAAAACGCGAAGACCGAGTGGACCATCTTGCCGAAGGGGAAAAGCATCAGGAAGAGGTTCGCGAACAGCACGTGCAGCGCGAGCATGATGTTATGGTACGACGAGACGATGTCCTCGGGGAGGACGGGCCTGAGCGCGATGAGGCTCTGCAGATAATCGCGCATCTTCGAAACGTCGAACATGAAATCAAGATGGCGCGAGGCCAGGTTCATGTGACTGCCGAAAAACAGGGCGAAAAAAAGAAGGATGAGGATCAGGTAGTCCTCAGGGACCGAGATGGCGTTATACGGGTATCTGAATCTCCGGAAGAGGAAATACAGGGTCGAGACCATCAGCACGATCCCCACCCATCCCGCGCCGAGGAACACCTGGTGGGGGATGACCTGCAGCGCCGCGAACTCGTCGATGAGCTCGAGGTGGCCGATAACGAGCAGTGCGAACGATAAATGGTAGGCCACTATGAAGAACCAGAAGACTTTGCTTTTCCTGAAGGCCACCGGCACCGCGAAGGCTTCTTTCACGACGCCGAGCGGCCGCGGAAGCCTCCGCGGATAAGCGCCGAGCTTCCCTTTAATGCCAGGCGAAAACGCCACGACCGCGAACTTGAACAGAATGCCCAGCGCGAACGTGGCGAACGCGATGTATACCATGGGGACCATGATGAAATAATAGATGTCATTCCACATGCCGAATCCTCTCTGATGGAGTTCGGGGAGAAGATCTCCCGTGTTATCCGGCGGGGCAATCCCCGCCGGTGCGCGCACACCCGTCCGGACGTGCGCGCGGATCATGATTATTTAAGCTTCTTGATGTAGAACTTTGCGGATTTTTCTTCCTTTACGGTCTTTAAGATTTCGTTACCGCTGGATTTCGCCCACGCCGGAAAGTCCGCGTGCGCGCCGGGGTCGGTCGTTTCGGCCTCGAGCACCTCGCCAACCTTCATCTTCTTCACCTGCTGGCTTACCTTCACAACGGGCAGCGGACACGCGAGTCCCTTGAGATCCATCTTTACATCGACATTGATTTCATCACCCATAACATTCCTCCTGAAATATGTTTATGATTTCGCACCCGATACCGCGCCGGCCCGGGCGCTTTTCGTCTTTTTACAGAAACAGCTGAATCTTGCTGTCGCCCGCCTCTTCAAGGAATTTGGCGACCCCGACGAATTCCACATCCGGGTAGTCGATCATCTCCTCGGGCTTGAATCCCATGAGGCCCATCGACATGTCGCAGATGTAGATCTTTACCTCGAGCTCGGCGGCAAGCCCTATCATCTCCTCGAGCGACGCGATGTTCTTCTTTTTCATGAGGTGCTTCATCATCGCCGTCCCCATGCCGCCCATGTTCATCTTCGAGAGCTTTACCTTCCCGGCGCCCTTCGGCAGCATGAAACCGAACATCTTTCCGAAGAGGTCCTTGCCGCCGGCCTTTTTCTTTTTGTCGCGCAGCGCCGGTGTACCCCAGAAGGTGAAAAACATCACCACATGCAGGCCCATTGCCACGGCCCCCGTCGCGATGATGAACGCCGCCAGTAGTTTATCCATGTCGCCGCTGAAGACGATCATCGACAGTTTGTTCTTTGTTCCCGTCTTTAAAGCCTCAAGCTCTTCGCCGATTCTCTGCAGTTCCTTTTTCGGATCCATGATATAACCCCAGTTTTTAGTATTTTAATATTTTATATAATAATATATCTCATTTGCTTTTGTAAACAAAAAAATATTTAGCGGTGAAAATTTTTAAGGGAGCATCACTCCGGGGTGCTTTCCCTCCCTGCGGCGGCCTGGTGGGATATGGTCCAATAATGGCCAGCATCCAGGCCTGAACAGGTGTATCCATCCATTCATCTTTTTGAATTACACGAATGCAGCATCTGCGATCATCTGTGGGTGAGCGTCTCGATGGAGCCGAAAGTATGGGCTATACGCGGTTTAAAGTCAATTTTATAAGGAGGGGGATAAAACGAAAACGCCCCCGGGCGCGTTTTACCGGAGGCGTTGCGGACCGACGCCCGATTAATGCGCTGAGTGCGCGCCGGTCAGTGGTCGTGGCCGTGCGGCGCGGCGCTTTCGGCGGTGGCTTCGCGGGCTTCGGCGCAGGTGTCGACTTTGAGAAGCGTGTACACCCAGCAGTTGCCGGTAAAGACCGAGACCAGAAACCCGGCGCCAAGTATGAAAAGAATCAATCCGCCGAAGAAGCCCGGCTCGAGGATGATGATGTTCAGCAGAAAGGAGAGGCCGACGAGAAACCTGATGTACCTGTCGGCCGGTCCAACGTTCTGTACCATAGGGAGCGCTCCTTAATCAAAATTTTACTATAAGTAGTATGAATAGAGTTGTCGCTTTACCGGGTGTCATTGCGAGCCCCTGCCGTATCGGGGCGCGGCAATCTCATAAAGCATTTGGTTTTCCAGTGAAAACGCGCCGCCTTTTGAGATCGCCACGTCGGCCTGCGGCCTCCTCGCGATGACATTTTTGTCAGTTGTGCAACAATTCTAATGAAAAAACGATTCACACGCGGTTTCAGAATGCAGAAATCCAGCCCTTTTTGGCAAGAACATTTTTATCTCCATTTGTCAAGCCGCGAGAGTCCCGCCCTTCGCGCCCATTCAACCGCTTCGTCAAACTCGGCGATCGTCGCACGGCGGCGCAGGTCCGCGCACTCCCGCGCCCGGTACTCGGGGCGGTACTGGTCCATCAGATTGAGATAGGTGTTTTCAGACAGTGACGCGAGAAAGGCGATGACCCGGTCGGTTGCTGAAAGATT
Source organism: Spirochaetota bacterium (assembly GCA_035477215.1). Taxonomy (NCBI): domain Bacteria; kingdom Pseudomonadati; phylum Spirochaetota; species Spirochaetota bacterium. The sequence goes on from DATIKU010000014.1 coordinate 36,695, forward strand.
GTTCGGCAGCACCAGATGGCGCACCAGAAGCCCACGGTGCGCGATGCCGCGGCCGTCGATTTCGAGGTCGCCGACCTGCCGATGCATCTCGCGAAGCGCCTCCATGGCCCGAAGCGGATAATCGTCCGCGCCGCTGAGGCGTTTGGCCGTGTCGGCGTCCATGTACTTGAAGTCGGGCATGTAGATGTCGAACACGCCTTCGATCCGGCGGAGCGTGTCCGCCGAATCGTAGCCGCCCGAGTTGTAGACCAGCGGAACGCACAGTCCCTTCGGCACGGCGATGAGGAGGGCGCGGATGACCGCGTAAACCATGTGGGTGGGCGTGACGATGTTGATATTGTGGCACTCCCGCGATTGCAGTACGAGCATCATGCCGGCGAATTCATCGTATGTAGTCTCGTCGCCATGACCAAGGTGCGAGATGTCGTAGTTCTGGCAGAAGATGCAAAAGAGGTTACAGTGCGTCATGAAGATGGCGCCCGAGCCGCGCTTCCCCACCAGGCACGACTCCTCGCCGAAGTGCGCGTGGGAAGAGGATACGACGGGGAGCATGCCGCTTCTGCATTTCCCGGTTTTTCCGGCGGTGCGGTCGGCCAGGCAACGGTGCGGGCAGAGGTCGCATCGGGCCATGCGTTCGCGCAGCGCGGCCTCGATTTCCGCAAGTCGGCCGGTTTCGTACAGGTGAATATACGATGCTTCCATGCCTTTGGTCGTGGTTATGATTTTCTCCGCGCCGCCATTTCGTCTTTTCTGCGATTAAGTATTTCCTCGCGCCCGGCGGCGAGGGTTTTGTCGCGGTAGGGGGTCGCCTTTACGGAGCTCTGAAGCTCCCCGCGGGCCATCTCGTCGAGCGGCTCGAGGCGAGCTCCCTTCGTCGCCAGCGTTCCCTCTCGCTTGTGCCCCATCGCCGGCCCCCTCCCGATGACGAATCCGGCCTCCATAAGCGCCGCGCGTACCTGGAGCGCGCCGGAATAAGTGGTGAGCGTGCATCCATCATCCGCCACGCGGTAAAGCTCCCGGAAGAATTCGACCGTCCAGAGCTCCGGGTTTTTGGCCGGGGAGTACGGGTCGTGAAAGATGGCGTGGTAGCGCGATGCGATGAGATCACGGACCGTTTTCCTCGCGTCGCCGGTTAGCATCCGTACGGTGAAATTATCTTCGCGCACCTCGCTGTGTCCATTCAGTTTTTTCAGCATCCCGTAGAGCGCTCCCATCTCTCCCTGGAACGAAATACTTTCCATTATTTCAACGGGCGGAAGGTCCTTTTCAAGCGTAACGATTTCGAGTCTTTGGCCCCGTCCGTCCCGTCTGAATTCCGAAAGCAGAGCAAGTGTATTATAGCCGATCCCGAAGCCCACGTCAAGAACGCGCAGTGCGCCCTCATCGCGCGCGAGGATTCCCGAAGGGCGCACGTGCTTGACGAGCGCCTCGGTGTAGGCGCCGGAGTGCGTGTGCATCGCCTGGCCGTACTCGTCGGAATAGAGGGACGGGGTGCCGTCTTCGGTTGGGATGAGGTGGAGTGATTTCATGGTATATGCGGTGTTGGCCGAATTCTAATGATTATAGCCGGTCCATGCGTTCGAAAGATTCCCGGTATTTTTCGGCGAGGTCCACGTATGCCAGCTGGCCGAATGAGAGATAATCGTAATGCCGCTGCTGCAGATCGGCCACCTCGGCCGCCGGTATGCCGCGATATATCTTTTTTCCGGGCAGTGTCATGTTTTTCAGGACCATTGATTTTTCCGCGACTATCGCCCATTCGCCGATAACGCAATTGTCGCAGATCATCGCCTGCATGCCGATAAGCGCACAGTCCCGGATCGTCGCGTTGTGAATCATGGCCATATGGCCCGCTATGACGCGGTTGCCGATGAGGGTCTGTGTCGGGCCATGGATCACGACCCCCTCCTCGATCGCGCACTCGTCACCTATTTCAATCCTCCCGAAATCGCCCCTGATAACGGCGCCGAAGCCGATATAGCACCTGTCGCCGATGCGCACATCGCCTATCACATAAGCATTCGGGGCGATCCATGTCCCCTTGCCGATTACCGGCTTTTTTCCATCAAACGCGTATACCGGCATATACAGTACCTCTGAAAAAATATTTCGCTACCAAAAGGAAAACCGTTTATGCAACCACGCCATTATTTGAAAATGCGGCCGATGATGGCATCCAGACGGCGTACGACATGAGCACGACATGAGCACGACAGGGCAAGAGGCAATAAATGCCATTTCCTCCCCGCCGGACGACGTCACCCTCGAGGATATCATGTACCGGCTCAACGTCATCAACAAAATAAATCGCCGGCGAGAAGTCCTCAAAAACAGCGGAATCCCTGCCATCCACGAGCTCAAGCGGGAAGTCCAGTCGTGGTAATCCGGACCGAGCCCGCCGGGGACTACCGCTGCATGATCTTGATGAATTTATCGAACCGCCCTTTCTCCTGTGCGATCCTGACGCCCATCTCCGTGATGGTGGCCGGGATGGCGGGAATTGATTTCCGCTCGGCCAGATATATCGCTTCGGTCGGACAGCCGGTGACGCAGAGACCGCAGCCGATGCATTCCACGGCGTTGGCGACGGCGATGCCCTCCTTCATCTCGATTGCCTTTACCGGGCAGCGCTCGTCCGCGCAGACGCCGCAGCCGGTGCAGTCGGCACCGCTGACCCGGGCCTCGAAGCGGCTCGGCTCGAAGGCGTGGGGGTGCTTGATCTGTGTCTTGCCGCGCAGGACCGTGCAGCAGCAGGGGCAGCAGTTGCATATCAGGTTGGCCTTTTCCGCGCTGTTGTTGCTGGTGTGGACAAGGCCGGCCTCTTCCGAACGGTCCAGCACCCGCATCCCCTCTTCCCTGGTGATGTGCCGGGCGAATCCGCGCTCAACAAGGAACTCGCCCGCACCCTCGAAGATGAGGCAGACGTCTTTCGGCTTGTCGCATTTTCCCACGCTCGTGCGGCAGGCGCAGTCGGCAAGGGCAATGAAGTTTGCGCTGTTGATGAAGTGTTTCACTTCTTCATAGGGGTGGACGCGGTTTTCCGCCTTTAAAGATTTTTCCACGGCGACGACCCTCATGAGGGGCGTCGGGTTGCCGGCGAACGACGCGCCCAGCGCCTCGTGATGATATTCCTCCCAGAGCCGGCCCAGCCGCTGGTACATCGGCGAGCCGTCGCTTTTCATGAAGGGGAACTCGAACACGCCGGGGATGAGCGGCACCAGACCGTAGATTTTTTTCCCGTCTTTGCTTTTTGAAAAGAGTATCCCCTTGTTCGCCATCGCCTCGAGCCTCTTTTCGGTTTCCGGTTCCGGCAGTGATGCCGCCGCCGCTATTTTACCGATGCTGCCGGCCTTGAAGCTCATGGCTAACGCCACGGCAGCCTCATCGGGGGTGAAGAGAATCTTAAGGATTTCGATGATTGCCTTTGACTTCGGCGCGGTAGTGGGATGCGAATCGAGCACGTCCCTGAGTTGTTCGTACATATCCATGTGAGCCCTCCGATTGTAAATTGTTGTCACCTTCTCGCCGGGCAGGAGGCGTAGCACTTGAAACAGAAATATTGAAAGCCAATAAAACCGGCCTGATACATCATGAAAAAGTCTTTGGACAGGAGCATTTTTTTCTGCTCCTCCGGGGGCTTGTCGGCCCATTTCATCCAGAATCCGATTGTCTTCGCCAGGCCATAGGGCTGCGATGTCATAAGGCATTTTATAAAATCAGTCTGACCTTCCACGTCCAGGGCGGATGCCGGGCAGCTTTCCGCGCAGATGTTGCACCGGGAGCATATGTCCTCCGTCACCGGCGGGTCAGCGGGGAGCGCCAGGTCGGTCAGTATCGCCATGAAAAGCACGCGCGGCCCCAGGCGCGGATGGATCACAAGGTTGTGGCGGCCGAACGTGCCCAATCCTGCAGCGACCGCAGCATGCCGCAGGGACACATCGGCCACGCTTCTCTGGTTTTGCGGGCTCAGCTCCAGGGGGTACGAGAGGGGCACGGTCATGGCGCGGGCGCCGCATTTTGTTTCGAGAAACCTGGCCATCTTGTAGCTGGTTGCCCGGGCGAATTCCATGATGTCCAGACGGCCGTTCATGGCGACCTGGGGATTGGGGCTGTCTACATGGGACATTTCCTTGACGCATAAGACCACGATGGATTTCGCTTCAGGAAAAAGCGTCTCGATTTTCGGGCCCTGGGGGCTGTTGTAGTCGGATACTGCGGCAAATCCCGCGTCATCCACTCCGCAACTCATGGCGTATTTTCGTATTTCTTCTTTCATAGCCGCTCACCCTGATTGATGGTTTTGGTGTGTCCGGAGATTTTAATGCCCATTATCATTTAATAACACAACCGAACAGCATATCCTTGAAAACAACCAGGGGCGCAACGCTCCTCGACAGCTTCATGTCGATGAGGGCGCCTTCCCAGCCGTTCAGGATGAACATGGCAAGATTGCCGGCGCTCATGCTCCGGTCGATCTGGCCTTGTTCCTGCGCTTCCATAATGCACGCGCGGAGAGATGAGCGCATTTTGGAATATGCCTCGTTTAATTTCTCCCTGAGAGGTTCGCTCAAACCGCTCATCTCCTGCGCCAGGTTGCCGATGGGACAGCCGCTGAAGAATCGGGTGCCCCTATAAAATTGACAGCTGTCTTCGAAAAAGCGTTTGAGCCTGTCCAGGGGGAGGCTGCCTGTGTCACTCAGATATTTGTCGAACATGGCGGAAATGTATTTACTGTAATGGTCCACCAGGGCCCGGCCGAAATCCTCTTTGCTTTTAAAGTAAAAATAGAATGAGCCCTTTGGCACGGACGAGGCGTCAAGGATTTCCTGGATTCCCGTGCTTGCGAATCCTTTGGAATGGACAAGTTTTGCTCCATTAGTGAGGATGAGTTGTCTGGTGTCTTCTCTGGCCATGCAGGATCTCCACGATGAGAGTAGTAGACCGGTCGTCTATAAATTGTCAAGCATATTTATAATATTTTGGGAAAGTTCCCACTCCCCGGGACGCGTTTTCTCCCGACCCGAGTCCCACTGCCGGAAGTGCTCCCCCAGGCAATAAATGCGGAAATTTTTTCGATGATCCGTACCATTTTCTCCAGTCAAGGGCGTTTGGCATAATGACTCCCGTAAATACGCATACGATACCATAAGGCCGGGCATCGTGCCATCATCTCGTCTATGATTTTACGGCTTGACTTCTCGACTTGCTTCTGGCGTACTCCCTTCGAATTCTTGATGGTTACTCCTTGGTTTTATGGGAACCTCTATAATCAGTTTTTCGAAGTTCCCCCGTGGGTGCAACCGCTGGTGATATCAGGACTTACGATTATTTTAATAATGAATGTCCTGATTTTTCGAGGTACCCTTGGTATAATCCCAACCATGAATCACGGGTAATCGCCATGAATATCCACAAAACAGGGACGAGCCCATGAACATGTCACCGGGGAAAATTATTTTCCCGGTGAAATAACGGAGATGGAGAAAACATGAAAAAACAGATCATGCAGGGGAATGCAGCGATTGCAAGGGCCGCTTCGGACGCGGGAGTGAAGGTGGCGGCAGCCTACCCGGGAACGCCGAGTTCCGAAATTTTGAGAGATATAGCAAATACATACCCCGAGATATTTTCCGAATGGGCGCCCAACGAGAAGGTTGCCCTTGAAGTGGCAAGTGGCGCCTCATTCGCGGGCGCAAGGGCTCTCGCCTGCATGAAGCACGTGGGACTGAACGTTGCCGCGGATCCACTCATGACGCTCGCGTATACCGGTGTCAAAGGCGGGTTGGTGATACTTGTGGCTGACGACCCATACAGTCACAGCTCCCAAAACGAACAGGACAGCCGGCATTGGACCCGTTTCGGCAAGGTTCCCATGTTGGAGCCGGGAGACTCGCAGGAGTGCTACGATTTTGTGAAAATCGCCTTTGATCTCAGCGAGCAGTTTGACTCGCTTGTTCTGGTAAGGTCGGAAACCAGGGTATCTCACTCGGATACGGTGGTTGAGTTCGGGGAACGGGTGGAGCCGGCCGAACCGGCTGGGCTGGACAGGAAAGAGTGGCAGAAATACGTCATGGTGCCCATGAATGTCCGTGCGGCGCGAATAAAAGTCGAGGAGAGAATACGGAAACTTGAGGCCTTCGCTGATGAGTTCAAACACAACAAAATGGAGTTGAAAGATACGAAGATCGGCTTCATCTCAAGCGGCGTAACTTACAACTACACCAAAGAAATCTTCCCCGAATGGTCCAGCCTCAAACTCGGCATGGTATGGCCGTTGCCGAAAAAGATGATCGCGGAGTTCTTCGAAAAGGTGGAAAAGGTTGTCATAGTCGAAGAACTTGACCCTTTCTTCGAGACCGAGATCAGGGCAATGGGCTACAAGCCTTTCCGCGGGAAAGATGTCATACCCGTCATGTACGAACTGTCGCCGGACATTATCGAAAAAGCCCTGAAAGGGAATGAGTACAGGGAGCCGGAGACTCGCGTGAAACCGGAAGATCTTCCAAGAAGGCCGCCGAACCTCTGCGCGGGTTGCTCCCATAGGCCGCTTTTTTACGCGCTCAACAGGCTTGGAGCCTTCGTATTCGGCGACATCGGGTGTTATACCCTCGCCGCCGCCCCCCCCCTCAGCGCCATCCACACGACTGTATGTATGGGCGCCGGCGTCGCGCAGGCCCATGGGGCGATGAAGGCCCTCGGGAAAGAAGCCCTCGGCAAGGTTTGTTCAGTGCTGGGCGATTCCACATTCCTCCATAATGGTCTGACTCCCCTTATGGACATTGTTTATAACAAGGGGAACGCCACTACGATCGTCGTGGACAACAGAATTACCGCCATGACGGGGCAACAGGAGCATCCCGGCACCGGCTTTACCATAAAGGGGGAACCGACGTATATGGTGGATTATGAACAGATCGGAAGGGCTCTCGGCGTGAAGAGCATCCGGAATGTCGATCCTTATAATATTGCCGAAACCATGGAAGTGTTAAAGGAAGAGATGGATAAAGACGAACCGTCACTCGTGCTCTGCGTTGACGCCCCTTGCGTGCTTCTCAGAAGGGAGAAGAAACAGTTCGAGTACACGTTATATGCGATAGATGAGGACAAATGCAGGGGGTGTAAAATATGTCTCAATATCAACTGTCCCGCCATTAGCTGGCATGAAGGCGCCGGGGAGTCAACAGATGGCCATAAGAGGAAAGGGACTGTCCGTATCAATCCAGACCAGTGCGTAGGCTGCCGGGTCTGTCAACAGCTCTGTAAGTTTGAATCTATAAAACCCGTTAAAAAATCGCAATAGGGAGAAACAACATGAATGAAAATGAAAAAGTGACAAATATATTTCTCTCCGGCGTTGGCGGTCAGGGCGCGATCCTTGCGAGCAATATCCTCGCCGAAGTGTTCCTGAATTCCGGTTATGATGTAAAAAAAGCGGAAGTACATGGAATGGCACAACGCGGCGGAGAGGTCACAACCCATTTCAGGTTCGGGAAGAAGGTCTATTCCCCGCTGATCAAGCATGGTGATGTTGATTTCCTCGTTTCTTTCGAACTCCTCGAGGCGATTCGCTATATTAACTGGGTGAAGCCTGAAGGCAGGGTAATCATAAATAACCAGATGGTATTCCCTCCTGCGGTAAACCTCGGCCTGAGGGAATACCCGAAGGATGTGGGTGAGACTTTCAAAAAATATTTCAAAGGCAACGCATATATAATCAACGGGCAGGATATTGCGAAGAACCTGGGAAGCCTTCAGTCCGCCAATGTGGTGCTAGTGGGCGCCTTATCAAGTTTTTTCCCGGGGCTCAAGGAAGAGCTGTTTCTTGAGGCCGTCAAGGGGCTTCTTGCCTCAAAGCTCCACGACCTCAACATTAAAGCCTTTTACGAGGGGAAAAAGGCTATGGAACGGAAAGACTGATTAACCGCACAGGGGAAAGCGTTCCAGTTTTCTCAACCCATCAATAGGTTCATACGTCGCCGAATGAAAAAGGCGCCGGCTCTTTTTCTCGACATTTCTGCCTCCAAATTTAAAGGGCCCCGTTGCCGGGGCCTTGAAAATTACCGCCTGATGGTTACACAAGGCCGGATTTACATGACGGACATGATGACAGTTAAGCGTGTAAGCAGAATGGGATGGGAAAACATGCCCCGCACCTTGAGACGGCCTGTCAGGATGTGCGAAATGACCTTTAATCCCGCCTTATCGAAATAATACGGCAAGCCCCATTTGATTTTCAGGACATTCAGGTCCATTACCTGCGCAGATTCGGTCTTGATGACAAGCGCCGGTTTTCCAACGATTCCGGCATCGATGGTCATTTTCCCCCCGTCGAAACGAAGAGTCACCACCGCCTCGATATCATGCAAGTTCAAGGCTACGGCCCCTTTCATTTTCTTGAGGACCTCCATCTTGTCCGGGTGTTTTTCAATATTCTGGGTCATGAGATCCTCAAGAACATTTGAGAAAGGGACCTCATCCGCGGCCCTGTTTTCGATGAACTGGTTCATCATCCCCCCTGCTGTTGCCTTAAATTCCGGTTGTCCATCCTTCCGGGAGGCGGTCTTTCGACTGTCTCCCGGCATTATCCGCAATCAAAATGCTTTCTTGTAAATCTCCAGGACCTGCGATGAATCGATAACCATCTTCGGGTTATTCAGAATTGAGCCGTCCGACATGCACAGCTCCGACGCCCTTGGAAGATCCGCTTCTTTGACACCCACCTCGGAGAGTTTTTGTGGATGTTTGATGCGCTTTGTGAATGCCTTCATCGCCTTGACAGATTCCTTGGCGGCCGTCAGGTCGTCCATGCCGCGTTCCCGGACTCCGAAACCCTCTGCAACCATGCCATAAGCTTCCACTGCATCTTCAAGGTTGAAATTCATGCAGTGCGGCAGCAGTATACCGTTGGCGGTCCCGTGGGGCACCCTGGCGATGGCGCCAATGGAGTGCGCCATGGCATGGACAATGCCAACCAGAGCATTGCCGAAAGACCAGCCGGCCAACAGGGCGGCGATCTGAACCTGTCCCCTTGCCACCAGGTCGGAACCGTTGTCAACACATGCAGGCAGGTTCCGGCTCAGCAGGCGAATTGCATGAATGGCAAGGCCGTCTGCAATCGGTTCATGCTGTAATGAGTGAAGGGCCTCCACGGCATGGCACATGGCATCCATGCCTGTCCCGGCAGTCAGCAGAGGGGGGAGCTTTTCCGTCATTTTCGGATCGAGAATGGCAACGCGGGGTGCGTTGAACATCTCATTGGTCAAGACCTTCTGCCCTTTCGTTTCATCAAAAAGGACGGTCGCGAAAGTCACCTCGCTGCCCGTTCCCGCCGTCGTGGGGATGACGATGTGGGGTGTCACCGGTCCGCTCAGCATTCCTAATCCCTGCCAGTCCTCGCAGCGGCCGCCTTCCTTCAGGATGATGCAGACATTTTTTGCCGTATCGATAACACTGCCGCCGCCCAGGCTGATAATGATGTCCGCACCACATTCCTTGGCATAGTCGGCGGCGCGATTGACAGTCCCGACCCCGGTATCCTGCGGGATATCGCTGAATACGCCGACGCATTTTTTCCCCAGGGTATCTTTAACGACGTCAAGAAGTCCTGCTTTTATGATGCCCGGATCCGTCATCACGACGGCCCGGCCGCACCCCAGGGAACTCATCTCGACTTCGACCTCGCGGGATGAACCTACGCCGAAAACGACCCTGGTCGGTCCGTAATAAATGAATTCTAAATCCTGATCGTAAGCCATAGGTTTCTCCTTTAGATATGATAGATTTTAATCATCAGGGAAAACGGTGTCAAGGGCCGCCAGCAGGTCAACCACCTTGTTGACGGTTTTCACGTGTTTAACGACATAGGTCAGGTCGCCCTTTAATTTCAGCTTGCCCTGCATCAGGGCTTTCGTGGAATCCAGCTCCTTCTTGGCGACCTGCTTCCAGCGGATATAGTCGCCGCTCATCACGAAATTGGCGCTTTCCGCCTTGGCTTTGTCACAATAATGGAAGTCCTTCGCTTCGCCATGCCAGTAGTCCGTCCACATATAAACCGGGTCCGGTATGCCCTTGGATGGGTCGGGGTTTACGATGATGGACACGCTGCCTTCCCATTCTTTGGCAATCTCTTTGTATTCCTGTGAAGTCTGAATTGATTTCAGCCATGCATCCATCCATTCTTGTGAAAACGCTTTTAATGCCATACCAATTACCTCCTCCTTGATTTTATTTGTAAAGCTTTGATCGCAGCTCCTCCAGGCCCAGTTCTACAAGCTTTTCTTCCCTGGGGAATCCCCGTTCGTCAAGACCCCTGAGCGCATAATATTCGGACAGCAGGCGCTTCATGTCCGGAACCGATCCGGCTGCGGCCCCGTCCGTCAGGGGGGTTAAGACACGCCTGGGCAGGACATCGTCCTTCGAGGTTACCCCCATGAGGTTATTAATCCCCCGTTTTAGCGTCCAGTCCCTCATGCCGGCCTCGAGCAAATCTTTAAAGCCAAGGTTGAAACCGGTGATCGCGTTGAAAGCATCCCGGATGGTCTCCGGTTGCAGGACATAGACAAGGTAGTGACAGATCGATAGAGAATTACCGAGGATGCCGTAGTTTTCAGAATTGTAGATGAGGACGGCCTTTTCATCGCTTATCTGACCGTTGTAGTCATCCTTCATATCAAACAACTGCGGCCAGGAGGCCATCCCCTGTTCCGTCGCGAGCGCGGCATGTTGAAGATGGCAGGCTCCCCGGTTTGACATCATGTAGGCGAGCCCCATGCCATGGAATCCCCGCGGATCGTGCATGGGGAGATCCAGGCCTTTGACATGAATGACGGAATCGACCGCGTCCTTGCCGATTTTCCTTGCCGCATTGAGCGAGCCTTCCGCAAGCGTATCACCGAATCCTTCCCGGTAGGCGATCTTTTTCAGAAGCGGCATAACGGCCTCCATGTTTCCCCAGGCGAGGTCCAGGCCGTCCACATCGCCTTTGGAAAGGGTTCCCTTCTCATAGAGCTCCATGGACAGGGCGATTGCCGAGCCGCAACTGATCGTATCCATTCCGTAACGGTTGCATAATTCATTGGCCTTGATTACGGCGGTAAGATCCCCATTCATGAGCATGGTCCCGAAACTGCCGCAGGTCTCGTATTCGGGCCCCGGACCTTCCTCGGTTTGATAGGGCCCTTCCTTGACGACGACGACGCGCTTGCAGGCCAGGGAACAATGCGAACAGGCATGGGCCCTGGTCAGGTATTTCTCACTCAACGTGGGGCCGCCGAGGCTTATCGAGAGATCGAAATCTTCGCCCACGCTCCAGTTCTTAATGGGGACATCGCCACTGAACATTCCCGTGACCATGGCGGCATCCGATCCCATCGCGTGCAGGGAGCCTGCCAGTGTCGAGTCCTTGATCTCCTGGACGGCGGCCCTGGCAAGCTCCTTGTACCGGGCGTCATCGGCTTTTTCAAGGCGCTTGGATCCTTTGGCGATAATGGCTTTTAATTTCTTCGATCCCATTACAGCGCCGAGTCCCGTCCGTCCGATAAAATGGCCCTTGTCATTCCCGATGGCGGCGAATTTCACGAGATTCTCACCCGCGGGGCCGATTGCCAGGACTTTGATGGATTTATCGGGGGCCTTCAGGATGTCGGTTGTTTCGTAGATATCCTTCCCCCAGAGATCGGATGCGTCGATAAGCTTCGCCGTACCATCAGTCAATGATAGATAGACCGGCTTCGGTGACGCGCCGGTGATAACGATGCCGTCGTAGCCGGCCCGTTTCATTTCGGGGCTGAATGTACCGCCGCAGGCCGCTTCACCCCAGATCCCCGTCAGGGGGGATTTCGCGCATACGGCAAACCGGGAGGTCCCCGAGAAACCGCTTCCCACCATGGGCCCGGTCATAACCATCAGCGGACTCTCCGGGGCCAGAGGATCGGCGTGCAGGTTGTAAGAGTCTATGTAGAGTTTTGCACCCAGGGAAGATCCACCGATGAATTTCCGCAATACCGCATCATCGATGATGAAGTTTTCGCAAACTCCCGAACTTAAATCAACGCGCAAAAATTGACCTGCATATCCCTTAGCCATATGGAAACCTCCTTATTTGAATTTCTGATCGCCGTATTAACGCCAAAGTATAAGATGGACAATATTTCAAAAATCGAGCTAAGGAATTAATACCGCTAAGAATTACACCTTTGGCGTGAAAAATCAAGAGTTTAATGAGGGCAGTAAAAAAATTGGTACTATAAAGCGTCCCGCAGGCACGGATAATCCCCGGGTGGTTTGCTCATTTTACAAAATTCCTCTGCACCCCCAGATCGACCACGCCGTCCGCGCTCCGTATGCGCGCCTCGATGCGGTCGCCGCGCATCAGATATTTCGGATTGTGCCGTCGCTCGCCCTTGAGGAAGCGCGCGATGCGCTCGCCCTGGGGTATGCCCAGTATCTCGGCGATGCGTGCGCGGAAGTGCGAGGGCCGGCCCAGTGCCACCCCGCACGGCGTGCCGGTGGCGATGACGTCGCCGGGCAGGAGGTCGAATTTTTCCTGGAGGCAGCGGATGAGCTCGTGGGGTTTGAAGATCATGTCAGCGGTCGTGCCGCGCTGGCGCTTGTAGTCGTAGGGGGCGCCGAGTGCGTTGTACACCGAAAGCTCGAGCTCGAGCGCGTAGAGGCGCGAAAGGACCAAAGCGTCGAGGGTCTGGATGACCGGTCCCAGGGGCGCGAAGGTGCGGAAGCTCTTGCCGAGGAACCACTGTCCCGCACTCAACTGGACGTCGCGCGCCGAGACATCGTTCATGATGGTGATGCCAAGGATGCAGGCCGGAAGGTTGTCCGCCGTCACTACGTCGTTTCGGCCGATGCGCGCGCCGATGACGAGCGCGAGCTCCACCTCGTAGTCGAGGAGCGTCACGCTTTCGGGGTAGATGATGTCGTCGTGCGCTCCCGCGAGCGCGCCCCCCGACTTGGTGAAGAAGACAGGGCTCGCCGGGATGGGCATGCGCACCTCCGCGGCGTGGTCGCGGTAGTTAAGCCCCGCGCAGTAGACGTGCGCGCGCTCGTCGGCCGGGGGAAGGAGCGTGCACTTTTCAATGGGCACACCGCGTCCCGTCGGCGCTTTTCCGGCCCGGGCGAAACGGAAGGCGGTTGCCGCAGTGGTGCAGCCCGCGACGGGGTATGCCTTTCCATCGCGCTCAATTCCCCAGCAGGGTTGTTTTAATCCGCTCCAGGTGAATTTGATCAGCCGCATGTCGTCCTTCCGTGAATATGGTCCAAGAATTTATCAGATGTATGTTCGACGGTACGCGTCAATCACTTATCGATGCCGCGGCCGCCATCTCATCCCGCCGCCGCGTCGTCGCGGGCCTTCCCGGGGCGTATGACGAGCGTTGCCTCGTCGGGGTGCGCGTCGTAGTAGTCCATTACGTGCCTGGCCATCCCGTCGATGTCCGTTTCTTTTCGTATGCGGGTGAATAGTTCGTGGGAGAAATAGGCGTTCTTCGAAAAATAGAACGCGAAGCGGTGGCCGCGGCTCTTGTGCAGATGTGCGGGAAGAGAGTCGCGCAGTTTGTGGAGCACCGTTATGAAGATTTCGCGTACGTCGATGGCGTGCACGCGCTCGACGCCCGCAAGGAGTTCCGTGCAGAGCATGAATATCCACGGGGATTTCACGGCCTCGCGCCCGATCATGACCGCGTCGCATCCGGTCTCGCCCAGGCGCGCGACGGCGCCGACGGGCGAGATGATGTCGCCGTTACCGATCACCGGGATGCGGAGCGATTCTTTAAGGAGCAGAACGAGCTTCCAGTCCGCTTTGCGGCGAAAGCCCAGCCTGCCGTGGCGCGGATGAAGCGTGATGTGGTCCACTCCCTCGGACTCAAGCATGCGCGCGAACTCGACCAGGCGCACGGGGTCGCTCGAGTCGTAACCCGCGCGCATCTTGACTGAAAGTTTTATGGAAACGGCCCTGCGGCAGGCGCGCACGATCTCCCGCGCGCGGTCCGGGTTCCCGAGCAGCCGCGCGCCGGCGCCGGTCTTGGCGATGTCGGGGGCCGAACAGCCCATGTTGATGTCCACCGCCCAGCATCCGCGCTCCTGGAGCATGCGCGCGGCATTGGCCATCACCTTCGGCTCGGTGCCGACGATCTGGTAGCCGAAGGGCTCCTCGAATTCGCGTTTAAGAACAAGGGGCTCGTTATGCTTCGACCTGGCGACGATGGCGGCGGCCGAAAGCATCTCCGAGCACAGCACGACCCCGCCTCCGAAGCCTTTTATGGTTTCGCGAAGCGCCGGTGTGGTGAGCTCGGCCATGGGGGCGCAGAAGAAACGGGCGGGCAGGGTCATCACTCGTAGGCCGGTTTTCCGTAGACCTCTTCGTAGGCCCGGCAATAGGGGCAGATGCGGCGTTCGAGTTTCACGAGGCGGTAAAGGAAGCCGCGGCCCTTTTTACGGGCGCGGGTGCAGACAGGGCATTCGTTCTTGCAGACGCCGGCCCTTTTTTTAAGCCTTTCGTCGCTGCTCATGGGTATACATCCTTCCGGTTCGTTAATTCAATGCCCGATATTTCGGGGGTGTGGCCGCGTGCGGTCAATTCATTTTTATGAGCTCAAGTGGCGCGGTTTGGGGCTGATTTTTATTTTTTCTTGACGAAACATTCACGGCGTTCCAGATACAATAGTGTTGCCGGAGGATTCGGGAGCGATTTTCGATACCGGCGATGAAGCGGATCCGTTTACTGGAGAAAGCCTGATGAAACGATCGATCGCACTGGTCTCACTGTTTCTCGTCGCGGGATGCGCCCGCGCACCGGAGAAGCTTGAATCGCCCCGACTGGTGATTCAAACGACGATCAAAGACAACAGCGTGTATTTTACATTGAACCTGGCGGGGGGCCTCCGGAACGAGAACAGCGACAGGGTCTTTTTCGATTATTCGGCCGACGTGGTGTTCAGCGAGAAGGGGAAGGCGCTTCCGGAGTCGCCGTTCAATCCCGTGCGCGTCTCGGTGCCGGCGATATTCCCGTTCGAAACGGTCCCGGTCTCGGTGATCGCCAGCGGTACCGAGAAGGACGTACGGCCGCTCCTGGACATGCTCGAGATCAGCTACGACGAGGTGGTTAAAAGCGGGGCGACCGAAGAGATATACGTGCCGGACGAGGATATAGAGCTTAAGCGCGTGACGTTTCGCCGGGAAAACATACATTCCGTACTGAAAGGGAAGGCTCATGAAAAAAATTGACGACTCGGGGCTTTATCTCTGGTTTGCCCTTATAACCCTCGGCATAGCCCTTGTGTGCGGTGGGATCGCCGGTTATTCCATGCTTCGTGTCGAGCCGAAGATAAGCGCCCTTCTTGCGGCCGAGAACGATGTGGCCGCGGCGTATAAAGAGGCCTACCTTATGCTTCGCGATCCGCAGATCTTCGCGCGCTACGAGAATTTCGACGTCGCCGCGCAGCCGGTGAAGTTTATTTTGCGCGATTTTGACCGGCGGGTGTCCGGCGGCGAGGAGCTTGCAAAAGACGACGGGTTGTATCTGGGTATATTGCTCGAGCGCCGCCAGCTTGGCTCGGCGCTTACCCGCAACACCGCGGTGTTCTTCGCGCTCCTCTCGGCGCTCGGCCTGGGCCTGTTTCTTTACGAGCGTCGTTCTCTGAAAAAGTGACAGGCGTACATTCGCCGATGAATGGCGTCGCCGTGAGATCGCGGCGGCGCCGGAAACGTTCGAATCTTTTTTCCCGCGACGTCGGACTGGAATCCTTTAACCCAGCGCAACATCGAGAATCATCATTATCGTAAATCCCACCATTACCCCCATGGTGGCCAGGTCGCCGTTGCCGCCCGACTGCGACTCGGGTATCACCTCCTCGACCACCACGTAGATCATGGCGCCGGCTGCGAAGGCGAGCGCGTAGGGCAGGATGGACCGGGCTGCCAGCACGATTGACGCCCCCAGCACCCCGGCCATCGGCTCGACCATGCCCGACATCTGCCCGTAGAAAAAGCTTTTACCGCGCGCCATTCCCTCGCGTCGAAGCGGGAGCGACACCGCCATGCCCTCCGGGAAATTCTGAATGCCGATACCGACGGCGAGAGCGATCGCCGACGCGAGGGTGGCCGAGGGCAGTCCGGCCGCTACGGCGCCGAAAGCGACGCCCACGGCAAGCCCCTCGGGTATGTTATGCAGGGTTATGGCGAGGACCAGGAGCGTGCTCCGCTGCCACGAGGTCTTGACGCCCTCGGCCTCGTTTACGGGCAGGAAGCGATGCAGGTGCGGGAGCACCCGGTCCATCAGGCGGAGGAATATCCCCCCCGCCATAAAGCCCGTGGCCGGAGGTACCCAGACCGGCAGCGGGCCTGCCTCGGACATCTCTATGGCCGGGGCGAGGAGCGACCAGTAGCTGGCCGCGATCATGACGCCGCCGGCGAAGGCGAGGGCGAAATCGAGTACTTTACGGTTCGCCTCCCTGCCCAGAAACACCAGCGATGCGCCGAGGGCCGTTAGGCCCCAGGTAAAGCAGGTCGCCATGAGCGCCTGCATAATGGGTCCCTGCGATGTGAAGAATTCGATCATGGATCGGCTTCTCCGGTGTTTTCAATATGAGCGAATGCCCCGTAAATCTTCTTCCGGTTTTAATTTATGCCCGGTAGAAATTGGTCTTCCCTGTGATCTCGTTTCTCCGTGGAGAGAGCACTTTTTTTATGGTAAAGATGGAACGGCTTTTTAAATCCGTGACAGGGATGGCGCCGGTTCGCCCGCCCGACAACACTGCCGATTTTAAGCAACGGGGCCCGGCTGTTCAACCAAAATTTAACGCCGATATGTACGGTTGCAAAATATGGTTGCAAAATTCGTTCCGAGTGCCGAGTCTTTGCCGGTCGCCGGTCATACAATCGTTGAAGGAGCGGATCGATGAAGGATCTTGTAATAGTCGGCGCGGGCCCCGCCGGGCTTTCCGCGGCGATCTACGGGATGCGCGCGGGCATCGACCTGGTGGTGCTTGAAAAGCTTGCGCCGGGCGGGCAGGTGATGACCACCTACGAGGTCGAAAACTATCCCGGTTTCGTCGACCCCGTCCCGGGCTGGGAGCTTATGAGCTCCATGGAAAACCAGGCGCGGCGTCTCGGAGCCGGGATAGTGAGCGGTGAGCTGTCCACGCTTCGCCGCAACGAGGCTGAAAACTGCTTCGAGATTTCTATCGTTGGCGGGGAACCGATCCGCGCGCGCGCGGTCATCTGCGCCACGGGCGCGTCGCTTCTCAAGCTCGGCGTTCCCGGCGAGGCCGAGTTTACCGGCCGGGGGGTGTCGTACTGCGCCACCTGCGATGCCGCGTTCTTTAAAGGCAGGGTCACCGCGGTTGTGGGAGGAGGCGACACGGCGCTCGAGGAGGCGCTGCATCTGACGCGCTTCGCCTCGAAGGTATACCTGGTGCACCGGCGCGACGCCTTCCGGGGCGCAAAGCTTCTACAAAAGCGCGTGCTTGAAAACGGAGCCATCGAACCGGTGTACGATTCGGTGGTGCGCTCCATCAATGGCAGCGGCAAGGTCGAATCGATCAGCCTGGAAAATAAACAGACCGGCGCCAAGAGCGATCTGCCGGTCGACGGCGTGTTCATCTTCGTGGGCTACCGGTCGAACACCGAGTACATTCCGGGCGAGATCCTCAACGACTACGGAGAGGTGATGGTCGACATGCGCATGCGCACCTCCATTCCGGGCCTCTTCGCCGCGGGCGACCTTCGAAGCGAATCGATCAGGCAGATCGTGGCGGCCGCGTCCGACGGCGCAACGGCCGCGCTCTCAGCGTACGACTTCCTGGAGGGGCTTGCGCGGGCCTAAAACCTGATGCCCAGCACCTGATGATAGGCCTCGCCGTTCATCTCCACGCGCTTGTACACGAACTTGAGTACCGAGAGCTTTTTGAATCCCGTTTCGGTTTCCGATTCCGACTCCCATATAAGACCCCACAGGCTCCCCGTCGAGCTGTAGCCGCGCTCGGGTTTCACGAGGTGATAGTAGGGGATGCCCAGGAGCAGCATCTGTCGATCGTAGCTCTCGGCGGGTTTCAGGTTCCGATACCACAGCGCGCCGAGTCCCCACAACTGGAATTTGTCTCCATCGCTCTCGGCGCTCACGTAGGTGAGCAGCGGCGGAATGCAGAGCACCCATTCGTTCGGATCGCTTCTGTAATACCAGAACGGAAGGAAGTTGTGCCGGAAGTAGTCGCCGTCGCGCTTCAGGTTGTAGATGAACCGGAGCACGCTTAGGTCGTACCCGCTTCCCGTGCTCGACCATTCGTGGTTCAGCAGCAGCCCGTAGGCGAGCCGGTATGCGCGGATCTCCGGCGATACCTCGTAGCTTAATAAATTCAGTGCAAGGCCGTAACGCTCGTGTCCCGTGCCGCCCTCCGGCCATTTGTACGAGCATCAGGGGAAGGGCCGGGAGCGATAATATCAAGAAAAAAAGACGCCGCTATTCGGCCAGTCTCCTGGCGATCTCGTCGAACAGGGAAAAGATGTCGGCGGCCTCGGGGAGCGAACCGACATCGTGCGGGAGCACGATCATTTTTATCCCGGTGCGCGACGCCAGATGGCTCGCCGCGGTGGCCGTGTTGAAGACGTCGCGGATGATGAACGTAATCCGGTCGGGCGGCGTTTCCGATAAAATACGGTTGGCGTGCTGGACGGTCGGCGAAACCCCCGGGGCGGGTTCGAGGGAGCCCGCGCAGACGATGTCGTAGCGCCTGAGATAATAATCGAAGAGCGCGTGACGCTGAATGACTATTGCGCCCTTCCTGTCGAGGAGTACGGAGTCCCAGTGCTTCATTTTTCGCTTCCATCGCTCATTGAATGCGCGGGCGTTGTCCTGGTATGCTGCGGCGTTCGCGTTGTCAAGCTTGCGCAGACGCGCGGCGATCGCGTCGGCGAAAACGGGGATATTGGCGGGATCCAGATGGTGATGAGGGTTCACTCCGTGGTGCGTTAATTGTGAGGTGCGCTGTATGGGTATGTCATCCTCCCGGATAAGGGTAACATGCTCCGAAAGGTCGAGGTATCCGTCCGAGTCCGCCTGGATGGACGCCCGGGCGGTGCTTTTCAAGAGTCCCTCTATCCAGGCCTCCTCGAGTCCCGCGCCGTTGATGATCAGCAGGTCGGCCTTTTTAAGGGCATGCAATGCGGCGGCGTTCGTGTTGACGTAGTGGGGATGGCTGGTGCCCGAGGCGATCGATATCACCTCCACATTATCGCCTCCGATGGTACGGGCGATATCGGCCATATAGGGATAGGTGGTGACGATTTGAACGCGCGCGAAAAGCGCAGCAGGAACGAGCAAAACAAACATCAGCGACAGTAAGAATCTCATCAGCGCCTCGCTGCGGTAATCTGTACGTAAAGTGAAAGTCGAAGGATATTCCGCCCGACTGCGTCAAGCCGCGAACCGGATACGCTAAGGAAATCCGGAGCCGGTGCCGCTTTCCGGGTAAATCATGTAAATGTACCACAAAACCAGGGCAGTGGCAACTGTACAGTCGTTTTTTTCTGGATTATGCGCAATATATACCGCTCTGGATGAGACCAAACATGCGGTACTCGCCATCAGGGGAGACCGGATGGACGGTTTATTGCCGGGGCCGTGTTCCGCCGGCCGGTGGCGCCGGGCGTTTGAGGACGCGGAAAGCGGAAGGGTCAGAAATGCCTGCGGTAAAAACGCTCTATACCCTCCCATATTTTACGACGAAGATCGAGCATCCGCACGCTGTTTACGGAGAGGTCGTCGTGGCGGAAATAGCGGTCGTTGATGAAGAGGCCCCGCGAAACCGAGAGCCGCAGAAGCGGCGTTTTGCCCCGGCCATGGCGCAGCATGATATGGCTTGCGAACGGGGGATTGTTGAGCGCGAAGGGCTCGCCGACGGTCCATTCCTCTCCTCCGAGCGATTTTCTCATGGATTCAAGGAGCGCGCGCGCCGTCTCGTCGGGGCAGGTCTTGATCGGCGTTCCTTCATGGGTCACGATGTTGTTCACGGTTACGAGGGGTCGTGGCCTTCCAGGGTCCGCAGCGTGTCTGGGGCCCACCGCCATCATCGTATGGCAGTCGAGGATGAGCCGGACCTTGCCGGTCTCGAGGATCTTTTCTATCGCGCGGTGAAAGCCGTGGTAGTAGCGCATGAGCAGGTTGCCGATCGCGATCTCGTCGGGGAAAATCCCCCGGGGGTATATGGCGTGTCCCGAGGGGGTCAGTTTCTTCACGACACCGTCGTCGGTGCGCGGGGCGACCATGAGATGGTGCCGGTCGAGGTCGACAAACACCCTGGAGACGGGCGAATCGATGCGGGCGATGGTCTTCTCGTCGAAATTGAAAAGGACGTCCGCGCAGGCGTCGGATTCGAAAAACAGGTCGAAGTCGCCAAGGATCTCGTATCCGGCGAGTTCCTCGGGGACGGTCCGTCCGGCGTGCGGAATGAGGATCAGTATGGGGAGGCCCGATTTCATTTTATCTTTTCAGCATTGCCGATATTTTCATGACGCCGCATACACGCTGCGCCCGGCGCCGCAGTGGGCGCCGTAGATGTGTTGGAACAGGGTTGTCGTTTTTTGCTCGAACAGCTCCGGCGTGCAAACCGCCGGCAAACCCTGGTACAGCAGTTTCTCGATGGTCGCCCGCACCCCGGCGCGGGCCTGCTGGCGTTTGCGCCAATCCAGCACCAGTTTCCCCGCCTTGAGCGCGGCCGGTAACTCCCGGGCCGCGGCCTTCACCTTGTCCCGGTCCGTATCGCTCATTGCAATCTGTGGCTTGGTTAAAAGATCGAAAAGGGCCAGATCTTCCTCGTTCAGTTGCTCCCCGACGCCCCGTTGTTCTTCTTCATTGGGGACGGAGTTCATGGTCTTGAGCAGTTCCTTGAGCAGGGAGTTGTCGAAGCGGTTGTAGGTTTTAGGAAGCACGTCTTTCAGGTCAGGATTATCCGCCTCGATGGCGCGCATGGCGTCGTTGACGGCCGCGCCGATGTTGGCCCCTTCGGGCATTTGAATCAATGCGGAGAAACGGGCGGCTTCGGGCAGGTAGAGCACTCCCTTTGCCTGGCAATCGGCCGGGCCGATCTTTTTTCTGCCGCCGCCCGATCCGGTGAGCTCCTTTGCGGCCGCCTGGAACTTGTGATCGGCATAGCGCAGGAAAACAAGCCCAGGTACCGGAACGGAGTATTCCGAGGATTTCAGCTTGGAATTGGCCCGCAGTTCGTCGGCGGCTTCCCATAGGCGGGATTCGATGTGGTTGCCGTTGTGATTCATGCGTTCACCATGGAGCAGGTCTTTTGCCATCTAACGGACTGTAACCAAACTACGCGCAAACATTCCAGCGCGTTGTAACTATTTTCCGGAGTTAGGCAACTTTAAAGAAGAAAGAAAAAGGGCGGAAAAGAGCATTGATTTTTCCACACAATTGTCGATTATATCGTAAAAACGACTGTGAGAAACCCGATTTTGCGGCTTAATTTTACCTTAAATCAAGCAAAATACTATTGACGCGCGGAAGAGTAAAGCGTTAATTCATAGGTTCCCGCGTACCGCCCGTTGGGGGAGGGGCCGCGCGGGGGCGCCGATTCCCGGCGCAACAGATGGTATCAGGAGAGAACAATGCGCGCATACAAGACCGATGAGACCGGAGAGGCCATCCTCGAAATACTCGCCGCTAACGCCAAGACGACCGCCGAGGAGATCGCACGGCAGCTCGACGTGGCCGAGAACAGTGTGGCGAAATACATCAAGCAGTTCGAGAAGGACAAGATAATTCTAAGATACAAGACGCACGTCAACTGGATGAGGGTCCGCAACAACGAGGTGCGCGCGCTTATCGAGGTGAAGGTGACCCCGGAGCGCGGTGTGGGCTTCGACGCGGTGGCGGAATCCATCTACCGCTATCCGGAGGTGTCGTCGGTGTTCCTGCTTTCGGGCAGCTATGATCTGCTGGTGCAGGTGGAGGGGCCGACCCTTCAACAAGTATCGCTCTTCGTCTCGGAAAAGCTGGCGACAATAAAGAACGTGCAGTCGACCGTCACGCATTTCCTTCTTAAAAAATACAAGGAGGATGGCGATGTCCTTGTCGACCATCCCGAATCCAAACGCCTGCCCGTGAGTCTTTAGGCGGTGGCGTCGCTCGCGGCGATATACCGCGCACTGCTCGCCCGGTACGGCCCACAGCACTGGTGGCCGGGTGAAACCGATTTCGAAATCGCGATCGGCGCGATCCTCGCACAGAACGTATCCTGGACCAACGTGGAAAAAGCGATAGGGCGATTGAAAGAGGAAAAGCTCCTCGCTCCGCGCGCGCTGCACCGCATCCCCGGCGAAACACTGGCCCTCCTCATACGCCCGACCGGTTATTATAATCAAAAGGCCAAAAAGCTCCGCAATTTCCTGGACTGGTTCGCCCGCTACGGCTATTCGTTCGCGCGCCTTCGCGCGCTCGATACCGGCCGCCTCCGGAGCGAGCTCCTGACGGTGAACGGAATCGGTCCGGAAACGGCCGACTCCATTTTGTTGTACGCGCTCGAAAAAAAGGTTTTCGTGGTCGACGCTTATACTTTCAGAATATTCGGCAGAATCGGCATGCTTCGGGGAGGGGAGGGGTATGACGAGGTCCAGCGGCTTTTCCACCGCCGGTTCAGGGCCGGTACCCGCGAGTACAACGAGTACCACGCCCTTATCGTGAATCACGGTAAATACTTCTGTAAAAAAACGCCGCTATGCGGGGAGTGCTGCCTTGCGCGCCTTTGCGGGTGCGCGGCCTGACGGCCGCCGGACCGCGCCTATTCGACCCTGATCAGCGAGCAAATCTGGCCGGTATCGCTCGACGCGGATTCCCGGTTGTAGATGTCGACCGTCCACTCGCCGTCGATGACGTAACAGTAGCGGAAACTCCCCCTGTGCAGCTTCTTGCGCAGCCTCCAGGTTCCGTCACGCCCGCGTGCGAGGAGGTCGTTCTCCGGGTTCCAGTTGTTGAAATCGCCGACCAGGGAGATCATTCGCGCCTTCGGACGGTGCAGCCGGAATTCGACCGTTTTGTCGCCGAGCGCGCGATAGGTGATCTGTGCCCCGTCAGAGGCATCGAAGGGCGGCAGGATGGATACATACGAGCCCATGCCGTCGTCGTCGTTAACGGCATTTCTGGGGTCATGCACCCAGACGCCGTCCACGAGGAACTTGTAGCGCGCCCGGCCTTCGGCGAACGCACCGGACATGAAATAATACCAGACGCCGTTATTGCCCCGCTCCATCGCGAGCGGCTTCCAGTCGGAAAAGTCGCCCGCGAGCAGCACGCGTCGCGCGGTACGGCTTTTGTACGAAAGAAGAACCCCCCGCTCGACCACCTGCTTTTGCCGGGCGGTATCGTATCGGACCAGTTTCATTTCGACGGGTGTCCGCGAGTCCCGCAGGAAGCGCAGATTGTAGTGGTTCCGCTCTTCGGGCGGCGGACCCTCCATGGGGCCGAAGGCGGTGAGAAGAACCGGCAGAAACGCGAAGATAATACGGAATCCCATGGGCGAGGACCTCTGTGCCAAAATGAGTTTCAGCGATATATTACTTATGTCGATAACTATAGTGAAAATATTTATGTAAAAATGAACGGAATCCGGAAATAGAAAAACCCGGAAATACGCCGGGCCGGGTTCTACCGTATAATACGCGCGGCAGGGTGAAAAGTAATTGCTTTTTCTAAAACGATGGCTTTTTCTGAATTATGTCGCTTTCTGACCGCATACGGCGGCAGTGAACGGCGTACAATCCGCCTCGGGGCTGTTAACGGTAATGGGCGATAGCGAAGAAAGAACAGCATACACTCCGGAAGAGCAGAACGAGATAGACCGGATACTCGGTCTTCTCCCCGGCGATTCTACGGGCAAAGGCCCGGAGGAGGAGGCGGTCGCCAAGCCTCCCCGCCTGCGCATGGATCTCGAGGAAGAGCCGGCCCTCGATACGGGCGACGACCTCGTCGATATCGACGCTGTCCCGTCTCGTGAATCCGAGGAAATTGAAGACATCACAGATATCATCGAGATGGTCGAGGAACCGCCCGCCCGGGGTGAGCCGGACGCCGGGGAGATGCCGCTGGAGGAGCTTCCATCTTTCGAGGAAGAGCCGGCCCCGCCGCCCCCCCGCGCTGCGGGAAAAGCGCTTACATCGCTCGACCAGCTCGAAGAGCTGACCTCTCTCGAACCCGAATCGGTTGATTTGCAGGAGATTTCCGAAGACCGTTTTGTGGATGAGGCGGAGCCGCCGCGCGCGCCTGCCATGGATGAGCAGGCCGAACCCGCGGCGGATTTCGACGCCATTGATATCGACCTTGGAGATCTCGACGAGGTCCCGGCCGGGCCCGCGGCCATGCGCATAGAGAAGGAAACCGACTTCGATATCGGTTCGCTCTCGGATATATCGGCCGAAGAGATACAGGACATGCCGGAAGCCGGGGCCGCCGATATTCCTGAGATAGACCTTGGCGATATCGCCCCCGAAAGCAAACCGTCCACACCCCCATCCCCGCGGCGTGAAGCTCCGGCCGAGGATTTCGTGGCGGACTTTCGCGACGATGGAATCCCCGAGCCGCTCGGTATGGATGTCGGGCCATCGGCGCCGGCCAAAGCGGCGCCGATGGCCGATTTCGATCTGGGAATAGAGCCGGAGGAGATGATCCCCGGCATCCGACGCATCGAAGAGGCGGTCGGCGCCGAGGAGATCCCCGACGTCGAGGATGAGCCGACGCCCGAACCTCCAAGGAGAAAGAAGGAGCGTCCGGAGGCCCGCGCGGACGAGGGGGATGATCTCTCGGAGAGGGACATACGGAGGCTCAAAAAGGCGCTGTTGCTCTTCCATCCCGCCCTGCGTAAGGCCGTAAAAGACGCCATTCTGAACGATCTGCTGCCGCCGGCGGACACGCGGCAGCTTATCGACATGATACTCTCGGGCAAGTCCGAGGACAACGTACATCACTTCCTCGAGAAAAAGCTCAACCGGCGCATCGACATCACCGAGGGGCCGGCGGCGCCGGGACGGCGCGTGCTCACCTCGCGCCCGGAGTACACCCGCGAGGGCATGGTGCGCCAGAAGCGCCTGCTGAAGGCCACGCGGATTGGCGGCATCGCGGCGCTCGCGGCGTTCACCATGACCGTCCTCGGCTACCAGTTCATCTACAAGCCGCTTATGGCAAAGCGCCTCATTGAGGAGGGGGTTGCCTTCATCCGCGAACCCGGCGATCCGGTCACGAAGAAGATGAAGGATTACGCGGAGGCCGAGGAACTCTTTAAAAGGGTGGATACCGATTACGCGAAGGACTATCTGCCCGGGTACAACGCCTACGCGCGCGCCTATTTCGACAAGCGCGAGTACGACCTCGCGCTCGGCAAGCTCGAGCGCGCCAATAAAATCGACCCGGTCGATATCGATACGCTCAATAACCTGGGCTATTTCTATTCCCGGGTTCCCGAAAGTGTTTTCAATAGAATCAAGCGCGCCGACGAGAAGGACTCGAAGCTCGACAAGGCCATCAAGTATTACCGCTATGTGCTCAACCGCAAGCCCGACAACGTCGCCGCGCTCTACGGCATAGGAAACGCCTACATGTACCAGGGGCAGTACCTCATGGCTCGCCAGTACTACGAAGACATCCTGAAGGTCGACCGCAAGTCGGTGGTGGGCTATTCGGGCCTCCTGAATCTTTATATCGAACGCGATGTCATGCCGCGGGTGATGGAGATTCACTCGGACCTGGTCGATAAAAAAATGTTGACGGACATTCCGTCGCCGCTGCTGGGCAAGCTCGCGGCATATTATCTCGGCAAGAAGCGTACGGACTCCACGAACGTGCGCGTGGATTTCGGCATTCAGTCGCCGCGCTTCAAGGACGCGGCCGACAATCCCTTCCCCGCGGTGAGGGCGGTCCTGGACGCGCTCCATCAGCGCGATCCGCATTACCCGCAGCAGTACGTGTTGTACGCGAAGCTAAGCAAGGAACAGAAGAATCCGAAGCTGATGGAACAACACCTGATCACGGCCCTCGAGAAAGAGCCGAACTATTTCGCCGCGCTCCACCTGCTGGGTGAGTACCACTACGCGGTCAAGGAGCCGGGCAAGGCCTACGCGGCATTCAACAAGGCCATAAAGGCGTATCCGTCACAGCCGGAGTTCACCCGCGAGGATTTTTACCATGAGACCGAAAACGTCGGGTCGACGTATTTTTATATGGGCAATATATTCTATTATTTCTTTGACAAGGTCAAATATCGATTTGGCGACGACCTCGAAGAGCAGGCGCTGGATGCCGAGATCGAACAGCAGGGGAACTACGATATCGCGGGCCAAAAGTATGAAGAGGCTTTGAAGGAGGGCTTCAGGTCGCCGGAACTCTTCTATAACCTCGGGCGCATCCATTACATGAAAGACCAGTACGAGCGGGCGCTCGAGCGATGGCTCGAGCTGTACGAGGAGTCCGTGGACAGCCCGGAAGTCATGATGGCGATGGGGAACGCCTTCTATCACCTCGACAATCTTGAAGCGAGCAGGGGGGAATACCTCAAGCTGATCTCCATTTTCGAGCGTCAGGCCGAATCGATAACGAAGATATTCCCCGACAGGGCGGACCACGTCAAGGTCTTTCAGACGCTCGCCTCGGCCTACAATAACCTCGGGGCCGTGTACCAGAGGAAGAACGACGAGACGAAGAGCAATATAAGCTACTGGAAGGCGATCGATTACGCCAAACGGATAGACCGCGAGAACGAGTTCGCGAGGGTCAACATGGGACGCGCCTTCAAGGAACGCACCGAGCCGATACGGCCGATCCTCGACGAGAACATACCCTTCAGCCTCGGCATCTTCAGCCTGGAGATGCGCTGACGCAGCGTTCCGTCCGGCCTTTCGCCCGGAACATATCAGGCGGCGCGCACGAGGCGGCACGGGTCCATCCCGGAAGGCGCCCGGAGCGCCTGTGTTCGCGCGATTCCGCTGCCATTGACCTGCCGCGCATCCCCGGGGAATCCGGCCGTCCTCCGGATGGGCCGGACCGTCTTCAAGCTCGTGCCATAATCCCGGGTTAAAAAAAACTTGTAAATATCGCGCCTGTCCTTATTATGTCACATCTGATCAGTGAGAACCCCCCGGTCATTGTTCCTGAAACTTATAAAGTGCGCGGCTTTGGCAGAGGGGCTTTTTTACGGCCGCGTCTTGAGTGCCGGATAGTGGTGAATGGATGAAAGCGGAGACCGTACCCGTAGCCGAGGACCTTTTCTCACTCGCTTCCGTGGAGCCTGCCGGAACAGGTATCGACGGCGAGGACGAGCTACGTTCGCTCCTTCTGGACGGGCCACTGCCATTGGACGGGCGCTTCGAGCTTCGGGCCGAGGCATGCGCCCTTCAGCTCGCGCACGCCAACAACAAGATACTCTCGCTCTCCAATTCGAGGACGCGCATACTCGCCCACCAGGTCGAGAGCACGCACCGCATCGTGAACAGCCTTAACCGGCGGTTTATCATCGCCGACGAGGTCGGCCTGGGAAAGACGATCGAGGCGGGGCTGGTCATCAAGGAACTCATCTACCGCCACGGTTACGCGAGGATACTCATCATCTCGCCCGCCTCGCTCCTGCTCCAGTGGCAGCACGAAATGGAAAACAAGTTCAACGAGCACTTCGAGGTCCTCGACCGGCGGTTCATACGCCGTGCGCAGACCAGGGGAGGCCGCGGCTCCAACCCGTGGCGTTTCTGCGAGAAGGCGATCTGCTCGCTCGATTTCATCAAGAACAGGTGCTTCGCCGCGAGCCTCTCCGCGAGTCGCTGGGACGCCGTCATCTTCGACGAGGCCCACCGACTTCGCCGCGATTCGCAGAAAAGCACGCTCGCCTATACTGTCGCGGAGGTGCTTTCGCGCAACACCAGGTCGCTCCTTCTGCTTACGGCTACTCCCTTCCGGGGGAAGCTCGAGGAGCTCTACTACCTCGTAGGGCTCGTCGATAAAAACCTTCTGGGACCCTACCAGACGTTCTACAACAGGTACTGCATGGATGGCGCCGATCTCGCGCCGCTCCGCGACCGGCTTTCATCGGTCCTCATACGCCGCACCAAGAAAGAGGTGGGCGGGTTCACGCGCCGATTCGCGCGGACGATTCGTTTCGACCTGTATCCCGGGGAACGGGAGCTGTACGACGCGACCACCCGGTACGTGGTGGAGGAGTTCAACAGAGCCATGCAGGCCGAAAACCGCGCCGTTGGTTTCGTAATGACCGTATTCCAGAAACTCCTCGACTCGTCCTCCTTCGCGCTGCTCTCGGCGCTCGCCAACAGGAGGAACAACCTTGCCGCGATGCTGGAACGGGCCGAATCCGCCGCCGCGGCGCACCCGGAATTCGATCCGGAAGACGCCGATATCGACGACGAAAACGCGGACGAGGCCGTTGCGGCGCTGGTGCGGAAAAGCGCCGCCGAAATACGCGAGGAGATCGCCACGCTCGAACGGCTCATCGCCCTGGCGCGCTCGATCACCATCAACAAGAAGGGCGAAAAACTCGCCTCGTTGCTGCGCCAGCTCAGAAGGCAGGGGCACGGCAAGTTCATAATATTCACACAGTTTCGCACAACTCAGGAGTATTTGTGCGGCCTCCTGGACGACTTCAGCGTCGAGCTTTTCCACGGATCCATGGACAGGGACGAAAAGGAAAAGGCGCTCCTCGACTTCAGGCAGGGGGCCGAGGTGCTCATCTGCACCGAGGCGGGCGGCGAGGGGCGCAACATGCAGTTCTGCAACATCCTGATCAACTACGACCTCCCCTGGTCCCCGCTCAAAATCGAGCAGCGCATCGGAAGGGTGCACCGTTTCGGCCAGCCGTATGACGTTTTCATCTACAACTTTTCGACCCGGAACACGGTGGCCGAACGCGTGCTCGAGGTGCTCGAGAGAAAGCTCAAGCTTTTCGAGGAGTCCATCGGCGTCCCCGACGTGCTCCTGGGGCGGATTGAGGACGAGCTCGCCCTTTCAAGCCTCTTCATGGAGATGGCGGCCGGGGTGAGGCCGCGAAAGAGGATTCTGGCCGAGGTCGACGAGCGCATTGAAAACGCGCGCAGAAGCTATGAAAAACTGTCCGACCTCACCGTGGCGAGGAACCTCGATTTCAATTATGACGAATACTATTCTATCACGATGAAGGAGCGCCAGTTCTCGAACAGGCGGATCGAGCGATTTGTCGAGCGGATGGGAGCGATCGACGGCGCAGTCGGTGAATACCTGGGCCGGAAAAACCCGCGCACGGGGCTGTACCGGATCAGGCCCCTTCCCGGCAGGAGGGTCGAAGCGTCCTGTTACGGGAGTTTCGACAGTAAAATCGCCCTCGAGAACGAGAGCATAGAATTCCTCGCCTTCGGGCACCGCATCGTTGATTCCCTGTTCGCCCGCTGCGGAAGCGATGAATTCGGCGGGAAGACCGGCGTCAAGATCATTCGCTCGCCGGCCCCGTTTAAGGGGATGGTCTTCTGCTATCTGGTGACCCTCAACGCCCTTTCACCGACGCAGGAGCTCATGGTGGTGGCCGCCGATGGAACGGGAAGGCGAGACGACGAATTTTCTGAAATCGAAAGAGAGTTTATCGAGCAGGAGGGGATGGAGGTCTCCGGCGGGGATTTTGATCGGGATTTCCGACGCGTTATAACCGCAGCCGGCGATCGTTTCGACGAGGCCCGGGGCAGGCTCGAGCGCAGGATGGAGCGAAGGCTTGCCGATCTCCGCGAAACGCTCGACCTGTCCATCGATCCCGAGATAGACAAGATCACCGAGGCTTCCGACACCCGGATCAGGGAACTCTCGGAGCAGCTCGAGAGGCAGGAGTGTCAGCATAAATGGTTCGGAAGGGATATGCGAAGCGCTCTCACGCGAACGCGCAATGAAATCGCCCAGGTGGAAATGGAGCGGGAACGTCTCCTCGCGGGCTACAGGCGCTGCGTCGAGGCCAGGCCTGCGGTCCGACTGGTCTGCGCCGGCGTGTTAATTGCGGTTGCGGACGCGCTCAGCCGAAATGTTTTTTGAGCTTTTTAATCGTTTCATCCGAGGCGTCGATAAATTCAATGCCCATGCCCGCCTTGATTTGATCGGACTCGTCCTCCCGCTTCCAGCGTATGGTCCCCTTCATGTTGACGGGTTCCTCGCCAGGGATGTAGAGGGAGAGCTCGACCTCGGAGCCCTCGCCCATGGGTTCGGGGGTGGTTATGAACAGGCCGCCATGGCTCATGTCGAATGTCGCGCTGAGGGTGATACCCTGATCGGAACGGACCTCCGATTTAATCCGTTTCTGTACCCTGAGGTGTTTCCTTTTTTCTTCCATGGTTATTTCCCCGATAACGAGTATAACGCCCGGCCCGCGACGTTCGACCGGTGTGGAAATCGACTTAATACCCGGGCTGTCGCAAAACCCGGGAATACTGGGTTCGCCCCGACGATTGAGGGTAAACCTTCGAATTCTTCGGTTATGCCACAGCCTAATATATACGTATTGACAAATAATACAATAATTTTTTTACTTCGTATCGGACGATGCGGGGCATGGCCGGAATGAGCCTGCCGGTCGTTCGGCTTGCGCACGGGGCGGGCTTCATCCCGGCCGGAAGCGGAAAACGCGCGGAACGATCGCGTAACCAATAAAAAAATGCAGCCGCGAAAAATGAAAGAAAAATCTCTTCCGATAATATTTCTTCAAAAGCAGGTGGTGTTCCCATACTGCAACGTCTCGTTTAGTTCGGGTAATAAAAATCTCGCCAAGATCAGCCAGGGGGACAGGGTCGTGGCCCTTCCGGTACGCACCGTGCTGGATGTTCTGTTTCCCAGCGGAAGGATGGCGACGCTTTCCGAGGTGGTTGAAATCAAGCGGGAGGAGCGCGCCTGGAGCGTTCATCTGAAGGGAATTTCGCGTGTCCGCCTCGGGCGTTTGTCAAGGTTCGCCAACGCCGTATACGAGGGTGTCGACGAGGTGGAGAGGCCCGGCCAGGAGCGCCTGCGCGAGGATTTGAGAAAAAAATCCCAGGAACTCATCTTCCTGATAAACGTCAACGAGTCAGACAAGCTCATCCACCTTCTCAACTTTCTGGTGAACCTTCCGCAGCTGGCGGATTTTGTGTCGAATTATTTTATATTGAAGTTTCCCCGGAGATATGAGATATTCATAGAGGGGGACGTTGAACTGCGCGCAAGGAAACTGCTCGCCGTGCTCGACGATCTTATCGCCGACCTCAAGGCCAAAAGAGAAAGGGAGCGGGAATGAAGAAGAGCGTGGTGAACGATGACGTTTTTTATACTATCGCGTGGTCGCGCCAGATAGCCTACGAGAAGCATTCGGCTTCCCGCATACTTCCCGAGATGCCGGGGATACTCTGCCTGCTCGAGGCGGCGCCGCGCGGAGGGATGCGTTATCTGATATTTTATGGTTGCTGGCGCGACGGTCTTCGAATGGCGCTTAAAAACTTCCTGGACCCCGATTTCACCAAGTTTCCCGGTATCAACGCGCGGCTGCGCGGGCGCGCCATGCAGTACAAGTACACGGTGGTGGATTCGAGCATGCTGGACATGCAGGACGTCATGTTCTGGCTCATCCGGACATACGAGCCCGAGTTCAACGCGCTGGAGGGCTTTGAGGATTCGAAGCGATACAGAAACATTTCGATCAGGGAAATGGATCTCGGCGTCGACCAGGTGATCGAGCGTCTTCCGAAAACGGGGCTTTGATCCGGCGCGCGACCTCACCGCACGGCGGAAAGCAGCAGGTCCTCTCTGGTGTAGATGTGCAGAACGTTCTGATTGAGCGCTATGAATTCCAGCACATATTTTAGCCGGCATGCGGCGTCGAGCGGCGAGGCCACGCTGTTGTCGGCGTGCGGCGATGCCTGCATTATGCGTTTGACGGTGATGCTACGTGTGTTGGGATCGGTTTCGAAAATATCGCGTCGAAAGCGCGAATAGGTTTCATAGATAGATCGTACTATGGCGTCCGAGCGTATCAGCCAGGCGATGTTAAGGTTGGCGTCGGCGTCGTGTATGTTCCTCGTGAAGTATTTGAGTATGCGCAGGACGATTTCGGGGTACAGGTGCTCATTGATGAGATCTATGATCTTCTTCTCGAGTTCGGTGTCGATAATGCGCATCGACGGATAGGCGAGGCTTGGGATGTAGGCTATGCCCATTTTCGCCTTGAAGGCGGCGTAATCGAGAAAGCGGTCGATCGAGTCCTTGCGCATGATGTCGGTGTCGCGGAATGTGTCCTCGAGAAGGACCGATGCGATGGCCTCGAGGTCGCGCTCTTTCAGAAGGTTCCCGATGTTGACCGAGAGGCTTTCCTCAAGCGCTGTGAACTGTGCCGTGGTGCTTCCGTTGACGTAATCACCCATCGTTTCGATGCCTTTTTAACTAAAAATGCCGGCGGGCGGCAAGCCGTACAGAGCGGTGGAAGGGCTCCCTGCTGTTGTATTCGTACACGTTCCTGACCGAAGAGACCAGGGAGTACTGATATACGGTAAAGCCCGCGAATCCGAATACCGCCATTCTGAATTTATTATCGTCCCGCCACGCGTCGTAAATTAGACAGAGAAATGCCGAGTTGGTGAAAAGCGCGAGGAGGCCCTCGAGGTATCGGCCCGTGTAGAAATGACCGAAACCCGGAATGAGAATCGATCCGCCCACCGACAGGGCAAGGCTTTTCCGCGGGCGGTTGATCTCTTCCTCGATGAGCCGTTCGAGCTCCCGGGCGTGGTCGCCGTAGGCCCCGGCCGGGTAGGTGACGCCGTAAACCGCAAGGGCCGACTTCGCGCCGTCGAAATCGGATTGCAGGGTCATGGCATAACAGGCGTCAATGTCCGCTTCTTCGCGAAAGCGCCCGTCGGGATAGACGTAAAGGTATTCCTGATAGGTACGAAGGGCGAAGAAAGGAGACCCGGTCGCCAGACGAATGTACCCCAGGGACAAAAGCGCTCTCTCCGCCTCGGGCGTGGCGCGGTGCGACCGGTAGCAGTCGGAAAATGCGGATGCGGCTTCATAATAGTTGCCGCCGCGGTAATAGGCCTCTCCCGAAAGCAGCAGGGAGGTCGGGACCAGCGGCCCGCCGGGATAAAGGAAGCGGTACCGCATGCCCTCGGTGGCCGCCGAATAATAGTCGCCGCTGTCGAGGTTTGCTTTCATGAGGGCGATTATTTCCGCGCCGTCCGCGAAGAGTACGCGTGCCGGAGTGAAAAGCACAAGCGCGAGCAGCATCCCCGAGGCCCTGATAATCTTGCCATGTCTGTCCGTCATCGCCGCGTCTCCCGTGGTGCGCTATCGCAACATCGCAGGAAAATTTTCGCCCCGAAGCGGCTCGTATTCGGGGATCATGCGCAATACGTCCGACCTGAACCGGTCGGTCCGCGCGCGGTTGAAGCCGTCGGCGGCGTTCCATGCCCCGTAGACGCCCCCGGCGTAGACGAGCGTCGTGAAAAAACCGAACGTGAAAGCCGCGCCACGGTGTTCCTGTCGCCAGGCCCAGATCGCGCCGGCCCCCAGGGCAAGAACCGCGGTAACGCTCCAGATCGCGTCGGCGTAGCGGCCGGCGTATGCCTGCCCTGCGCCCGGCACCACGGCCGAAAGCGCCGCCGCGAGAGGCCTTGATCGCGAGGGAAGTGCGTCGTGCGCCGAAAGACCATCGCGCAGAGCCGGGAGGATGGAAGCGGGATATTTCACCGCGCCCCTTTCGGCTTCGTCGTAAGCCGAAGCGAGGTCCCCCGCAAGAGTCAATATCTGGGCGGACCGGATGAAGCGCTCCTCTTCCATTGAGCCCTCCGGCCATGGCGCGCCCGCGGCGTCTATTGTCCGCACCGCCTCGGCAAAGGCGCCGAGGCGCGCGAGGGACTGCGAAAGGAGAAGGCGCGAGGCGGGGGACGGGGACGCAAGTGGAGAATCGGTCAGGCGCCGTATAACGGTACGGTATTGCCGGGCCTGATAGTAATTGGCGCTTATGAAATATTCGAGGTCATGCCGCCGTGGGGCGGGAACATATCTCATAAGCCTCCCGGTTTCGGCTATGCATTCGAAGTACCGGCCCGCCCTGTAGAGGTCGCGAACGAATGACGCCTGCCGGTCGACGAAGCCGTCCCCGGCGGCGAAAAGCACGCCCGGCGCCGCGAACAGAAGGGTTGTTGCCGCGAAGAGGCGGCGGTACGGCGCCGCCTTTAATCGCGCCGTTATCCGGAACAGCATGGCGTTATCTCCCCAGGATTTCCAGGGGGAGCGGATCTTCGCCGGGCGGTGTATATGGATTGCAACGCAGCACCCGGTCGCCGGCGAGGACGGAGCCCGCCAGGAGGCCGAAACGCTCGACGGCCGCCGCGGCATAGACGCTGCATACAGGGTGGAACCGGCAGTTTGGACCGTCCTGGGGGGAGATCACCACCTGGAAAAAACGGATGAGCAGATACCCTGCCGCCTGCGGGCCGCCGTACACCGGCCGCGGGACCGTGCGGGCGGGACGCCGGGCGGGCAGGGTTTCGTCGCCGACACTGACGTCGGCGTTCCACGGCACGAAGTAATTTTCCGCGAACAGGTTTCCACCGGCAAGAAACATGAGGATGAGGCCCAGGGCCGCGGATTGGCTTTTTATTTTCATGGAGTACTGTTCCGGTATCAGGTATAATACCGTTTCTGTTCCTTAACGGTGGAAACCGGGAACCTGCCGTAATTATGCCCCGGCCAGATTTTAGTGGTGTCGGGCAGGCGAAGGATGACGTTCACGATGGAGTTCATGAGGTCTTTATGGGACCCGCCGGGCATATCGGTCCGCCCCATGCCCTCGGTGAAGAGCGTGTCCCCGGTGAACAGGTTGCCGTCGGCAAGAATGCAGATGCTTCCGGGGGTGTGTCCCGGCGTATGAATGACATGAAGCTCCCGGCATCCGAGCGGTATGGCCTCCCCCCCGTGGAGCAGGCGGACTGGCCTGGGAGAAACCCCGCCGCCCGGCGCAAGTGACAGTATCCTGTTCGGGATGCTCCGGGAGTGTTCGGCGTCGGCCTCGTGGACGAGGAGCAGCGCGCCGGTTTTTTTAATCGCTCGCGCGTTGCCCGAAGTGTGGTCCCAGTGGCCGTGCGTGTTGATGACATACCGCACCAGGGCGCCGTGTCGCGAGACGGTTTCGAAGATGTGCTCGAAATCGCCGGCAGGATCGATAAGCGCGGCCTCCCGAGTCTCCTCGTCGCAGAGGAGATAGCAGAAAACCGACATCCATGTAACTTCGATCTGCTCTATGATCACTGTACGGCACCCAAAGCGCCGCCCGAACTACCGGCTTTGCGCATAACCGGATATCCGTCGGCGGCAATGTTTAACATAGCGCAACGATGACAGCGGAACCGGCCCTCCTGAATGATGATGTTACACGGCCGGAACGACTTTGTAACAGTAAACGGGGAGTTTTGGCAAGATAAAAAAACGGTTGCATTTGGTGCTTGTCGCGGGTAGTGTTTACCGGGGTCGGGCTCCGGCCCCGGTAAGGGAAGAAACATAACGAATGGGTAACGAAGCATTCATCGACCGGTTCATGCGTTCCCTGGATTCACTGCGCGGCGTACTTTCCATCGGCTGTCTCGACCTGATAGTGAAGGAAGATGGCGGCTATGTGTCAAAGTCCAAAAAGCTCTTTGATGAATCATTTCCGACCGTCGCTTTCGCGCGGATGATCGATACAGGGGTTCTCGAAACGGCGAAAAGCTCGCCGGTCTTCGATTTGAAGCTCTCCGGCCCGGGGGGTGATGTTTTCTGCTCGCTGTTCCCGCTTTCCGGGGAGGGCGGTGACGGATATATCGTTATACAGGGAGACTCGCAGCTTGACCAGGTCGGGAAAGCCGTCGGGGCCTTTATGGCGGGCCTGCTTGCGGGGCAACCGGATGATTCAAAGGGACGTCCCGATACCGCGGGCGGAAAATACAGGGACGGCCTGCTCGGCATGCGTGAAATTCAGGCGAAGCTCTTTCCACGCTTCGCCGGAGTGGATGGCCTCGACATCGCCTCGGTCTATCTGCCCGTGGAGCTCATGTCGGGGGACTTTATCGACGCCTTCTATCTCGACGAAAACCTCTATCAGATCACGGGCTGCGATGTGACGGGATATGACGCCGCTTCCTCGTACGCGGGGGCCGCGATGCGAACGCTCATCAAGTCGCTCTCATCGAAGAAGATCGTTCCGTCGGCACTTATAGAGCTGACCGTATCAAAGCTCGACCGGATTCTGGAAGAGCTGCATTCCCTCGTCTACATGACCATTTTCCAGATAGAGCCGAAGACCGGGAAGGCACGGCTCTCATCCCTGGGCAGACTGAACACCATTCTGTATAAGGCGCAGAAGAAGGGTTTTATCGTCCTGAACAAGACGTCGATAGGATACGATCTCGCTAAAAGGAACGTTTTCAAGGATATTTCGTTCGTTATCGAGCCTGGCGATATCCTGCTCTTTTATTCCAACGGCGTTTCAGAGGTCGCATCGGAAAACGGTAAAATGGCCTACGGTGAGAGCAGGATAGTGGAATGCCTGAATGAAAACCTCGGGGAGACATCGATGGATATCGTCCATGCGCTGACCGAGTCACTGTCGGGATTCGCCAATCACTCCGGCTTCGATTACGATGTTCTGATTATCAGTATAAAGAAAACTTGACAGACGGTTTTTATGCCGTGTGATTGATTCTCCGTCCGAAAGACGACCAGCTTTTTTCCTGGGGGAGGACCAATGAAGGCTTTTGCGATATTTCTTTTCAGGATCATCCCTACGGGGCTGCTTTCACGCTGTTTCGGTTACGCGGCGAGGCTTGCGCTACCATCCGTAATCCTGGTCCGGATAATTGTATGGTACTCGGCGAAATTCGGTGTTCGTACCGATGAGATGGTCTGTCCCGACGGCGGTTTCAGATGTCTCGAGGATTTTTTCACCAGGCGGCTCAAGCCGGGTGTGCATGTTGTTGACCGCGGGAAAAAATCGATCGTATCCCCGGTCGACGCGCGGATCGACCATTTTGGCGCGATAGAGGGCGCAACGGTGTTCCAGGCCAAGGGCGTAGGCTACCGGCTCGGCGATCTCATCCCATCAGATTACCACAAGAATTTCATCAATGGCTCGTTTATCACACTTTACCTGTCCCCGGGCGACTACCACCGCATCCATTCGCCGGTGGGCGGCGAGGTGGCGGGATACTTCGCGCTGCCGGGAAAACTGCTTACGGTGCAGGAATACATGGTGCGCGGCCTGCCGGGTCTGTTCGCGAAGAACGAACGCCTGATCAGCTATATCCAGAGCGACGCCGGCATTGTGGCGGTCGTCAAGGTGGGGGCCATGAATGTCGGTCGTATCACCGTGACATACGATGGCGTTGAAACAAACCGGGCCTTCAGTCGCAGGGTGGAGCGCTTCTATCCGTCGGGGAAACGTCCGCTGATTGATAAAGGCGGTGAGCTGGGCGCTTTCCATCTCGGTTCAACCATCGTGCTGCTTTTCCAGAAGGACTCGATTAAAATGGATGCGTTCGCGGCTGGTGACCGGGTCCGGGTGGGAGAGCGGATCGCCGTGTTCCGGTAACGGCAATTATTTTGACGTTTCCGTGTCAAGCCCATATCTTTCAGTCCAGGAGGCGACGATATGGCCACCATGAGAACCTCATCGATAACGACGCATATCAATTCGCAGATTGCGACCTGGCAGAAACAGCGGGAGAAGGTCGACCACGCCCCGAGGAAGGCCGTTCCGGTTCGGCCTTCGGGCCCGTTCGTAACCGTTTCGAGGGAATACGGGTGCGGCGGCTTTGATGTCGCCGAAAAGACGGCGGAGATAATCAATAAGGAGCGCCGGCCATCTCCGCTGTGGGTTGCTTATGACAGGGCAATCCTGGACGCGATGATGCAAGACCTTGGACTTAGCTCGAGCCTTCTCGAAACGCTCACTTCGCCGGCGCGCAAACAGATCGATAATTTTCTTCAAACGGCGCTCAGCGAGCTGCCACCGCAGGTGGTGGTGTACCGGAGTCTTGCCGAAACGGTACGTACGCTGGCGACCAACGGAAACGTCATCATCGTTGGAAGGGCGGGCCGAGCGATAACCCGGGGAATGGAGCGGGGATACCATGTACGGATAGTGGCCCCGCTCGAGTGGAGGGTCGAACGCATCGCCGGTCTTAGCGGCCTCACCCGCAAGGAAGCGGAAAAGATGATCCTCGAAAAAGGGCGCAGTCGCGAGGATTTCCTGCGGCGCTTCGTGAAATTTAAAAGCGGCGATCCGAGTGATTATCATCTCGTCGTCAATAACGCGGAGCACGGCATGGACGGTGCCGCGCGTATGATAGTCGCCGGACTCTCGACAATGGGATGCTTGGACTGACACGCGCATGGAGTCTGCCGGCGGCCTGCAATCGTTCGAGCTCGGAAGCGGGATACTGTCTTTCGATTTCACGAAAGGGATGCTGGTGTGCAGGGAGGCGGATGGCGAGCGCCGCAAACGCTGGGTGAAGAAGCTGGAGGGCGTTGGCCGCGTGGGAAACGTGATCGAGGACAAGGAGCGATACTACGTGGCGTGTGAAAACGGCGACGCCAACGGGCATTTTCTGGCGCTCGACAGGCGAACGGGCGCGACCGAGTGGTTTATCCCCGGAAAGTCATTTTTACAGCTGATATATAACGAAGGGCTGTATCTCATCTTCGTCGACGGCTCGATGAGGCATTACCTGCTCCGCGTGGACACGGCCGACGGAACCGCACTGTGGCACCACGGTGTCGACGAGGACCTTGCCGAGTACAGTTTCAAGACGCGCAAAATAGTGCTTCTCTACGCATCGGGCAGGATGGAGGTCCTGGACTCCGAGCGCGGCGTCCGGGTCTCATGAACAGGCCTTTGCTTTTGTCTTAAACATCCCGGGGAATCTGTCGATACTGGGATAGAAGGGGATAACCGTCGCCGGGGCCTGTCGCAGAGGCGCGGCCGGCGGGTACGGGGCGGATTCGGCGGGATGACGAACAGCTTGATGAACGAGGGCGGACTATGAGAACAGCGGTACCCAGGGAAGCGGTCGACATCTACAACCACGCGCTTGCGCTTTCCAGCAAAGGCGATTACGGAACGGCGCTACGGGAATATTCCAAGGCCATTGAGCTCTACCCGCGCTTCATCGAGGCGTATAACAACATCGGCGAGATATACTCCCGAATAGGCGACAGGGAACATGCCATCTCGACGTATATGCATGCGCTTTCAATCGAACGGAACCATAAAATCCTCCTGAACATAGGCGTGGAGTATTACAACCGGCACGACTACAAGGCGGCGTTGAGGTTTTTTAAGGAGTCGCTCGGCAGGGAGCCGGGTTTTCTGGAGGGCAATTTTTATCTCGGCATGACGCTTTTCAACATGAAAGACCTCCGCTCCTCCGAGGCGGCGTTCGCACGGGTGATCGCAATCGACTGGCGGCACCTCAAGGCAAACTACATGCTGTCGTACATTTACTATGAATGGAAGGACTATGCCGGAACCATCGCGTGTCTGGACCGCATTCGGGACGTCGCCGATGACAGGCAGTTCGTCAACAAGTATTACGGATTCTGCCACTACCATCTCGGAAATTTCAGCGAGGCGATCAAGTACCTCACGGTGGCGCTCGAGTCGAGCCCGAAATACGCGAAGTTCAGGAACTATCTGCGGGAGCTTACCTACGAAAACAAGATGAAGGAAATCGGGGACCTCGACGGGCGCATCAGCGAAATGGAAGAGAAACTGATGAGCTTAAAGCCCACCATACGCGAACTTTCACACCTCAGCATGCTCTACATATTCAAGGGGGAGTACAAGAAGGCCGAAGACCTGCTGCTCTCGGCACGGCGGTAGCCGCCGCGCCGTGTCCGCATCCTCCGACTGCGCCGCTTTCCACCCCGTTAAAGGGGGCCATCCTCGCGGGACAGCGCGCCCGCGGGCATCGACTGCAGTTGATGAACCCCTCGCTCGAAAAAAAGAGTATTCCCGATAACGATTTCAGCGGTCTCATGAGCATGCTGTCGGTAAGCGATACGCCTATTCGCTCCGCGGAGGCGCCGAACAGCGCGAAGAGCTTTTTTTGCTCGGCAATACGCCAGCCGTCAAGGGAACCGGGGTTCATCATGGAAAGCGGGCCGCCGTTGTGCCGGTCTAAAATGTGGCTTTTAAGCGAGTCGACGGCCGAGGCCAGCGCGAAGGTCGCTATGGCGTCGGCCCTGAAGCGTTCAAGCATCTCCGTATAAGAATTCGCCCATGCCTCGATTTCGGGGCCGCCGGTGGCGATGAAGGGGAAGGCATGCGCCTGCCCGGCAAGGTTTTCCGCGATAAGGTCCCCGTCGAAAGCGATACCCTCAATGTCCGCGCCGTCCGCCCGCACGCGGTCTATGCGCGCAGCGCGGTAAACGGCCGCCGGCCGGCCGGCCGCTTCGGCCTCGCGCGTCATGGACTCAACGCGGCCGGCTTCCCGGCCCTCCGGGGAGATCCTCAGGGCCGAACGGATCGCGTCCCGGTCGATCGTGAGGGTGATGCTTTCGAGAACGGTATCCATCCTGCCGGCGTCTCCCAGGCGGGGGGTATCAGCACGAACAGCCCGATTTGCAGGAATCGCATCCATCGTCCCCGCACGCGTCGCCGTATTTAACGGTATCGTTGATCTCGAGGAGCTTGATATGGAAATGCAGGGTCTTTCCCGAGAGGGGATGGTTGAGGTCGATCGTCACCGTATCGTCGGTGATTTCGGTTATCGTGGCGGGTACCCGCGCCCCGTTGTCAAGCTGTACGCCGATGGTCATGCCGATTTCCGGTTCGAACTGTGACTTTACGTCCGCCACGGGAAAGCGGTGGAGGAGCGAATCGTCATAGTCGCCGTACGCCTCTGTGGGCGGCAGGACGATATCTATCTCGTCGTCGATCTTCATTCCGGCCACCGCGCTGTCGAAACCGGGGATCACCATCCCCGCTCCCAGCTGGAACTCGAGGGGCTCTTTGTCGGCCGAGGTGTCGAAGACCTCTCCGTTCCCGAGAGAACCGGTATAATGAACGACCACGTATTTTCCGTTTTCAATCATGAGTATTCTCCTGTTATTTTAAGTGCGCCGCAACTCCTATCTCACCAGTCCGTCATGTCGAATTTCCAGTACGGCCCTTCCTTTACAAACGAGAGTTCCATGCCGTTCTGGGCCGTCAGTGTCGCCCTGGCGTCGTTTATTTGACTCTTTAAAATACCGCTGTCGAGCGCCCTCCCCATGGCGTCCTCATTCAGGGTGCGCGCGAGGCGCATCTGCAGCGCCAGATAGGCGGTGGGCGACAGGCCCGCAAGCTGTCCGGCGCCGACTCCGAACTGTTCCGCCATCTTTTCGCGCTGGCGTTCGTTCATTGTCGCGATCAGGGCGGTCATGGTGTGTATCCTGCTGACGCTTTCCCCGGAGAGCACCTCGAGCATGAGGCCGGGATCGTTCCGGTGGTATGCCTTCTGGAGGACGCCGAACGCCTCTTCGGGGGAAAGAGGGCCTCGTGGCGAGCATGCCATCGTAAGAATGAACGCGGCCGCAAGCGTCGCCGCGAGCGTTCTGTTCAGTATATGCATGCGAATTTTCCGTTCCTTTCATCTATTATCATATTGTCGATCAGCCTGGTGGAGCCGAAAAAGGCCGCTATGGCGAGTACGCTTTTGCGGTTTATTTCGTCGGCGGGCTGCAGATCACTATAGCGCACCACGCTTATATAGTCAATTTTATCAGGAGAACCTTCCGCAAGAACCCGCCCGACGGCATCCATGATGTTCGATGCCGAGCGTTCGCCCGAGGCGATTTTATCCGCGGCCCTTTTTAAAGAGCGATTTATGCAGAGGGCCCTGCGCCGTTCGTCGGCACCGAGGTGCTTGTTCCGCGAGCTCATGGCAAGGCCGTCGTCCTCGCGCACCGTCGGCGCTATGACGATTTTCAGAGGGAAATTGAGATCGGCCGCCATCTTCTCGAGGCTGACCGCCTGCTGGATGTCCTTCTGGCCGAACACGGCGACATCGGGTAGCACGATATTGAAGAGCTTGCTGACGACCGTAAAGACCCCGCGGAAGTGGCCCGGGCGGTGCGCGCCGCAGAGATGGTCGGTGAGGAGGTCGACATCGACGCCGGTGCGCTGGTCGAGGTACATCACGTCGTCGTTCGGAACGAACACCAGGTCCACGCCAATTTCCCGGGCGATGGACAGATCGCGTTCGAGGTCGCGCGGATAGTTCGAAAAGTCCTTCGGATCGTTGAACTGTATTTTGTTCACGAATATGCTCATCACCTGGAATCCGGTCTGTTTTCTCGATTCCTCGACGAGGCTGGTGTGGCCGCGGTGCAGGTATCCCATCGTGGGTACGAAACCGATGCTCTTGCCTTCAACCCTGGCGGCGCGGACGATGGATCGTA
The DNA here is from genome assembly GCA_035477215.1 of Spirochaetota bacterium. Classification (NCBI taxonomy): domain Bacteria; kingdom Pseudomonadati; phylum Spirochaetota; species Spirochaetota bacterium. The sequence continues at coordinate 79,146 of DATIKU010000014.1, forward strand.
CTTCCTCTATGGTATGCGCTGTCTTCATTGCGTTCTCCTGGCCCCGGATTCCCCGGGCGGTTTCCCGGTACTCCGGCGGGAATGCGCGCCGCTCCCGGAAGGAATGAATCTTCCGATGAATCTTCCGATGGGATCAGTCATCATCTCTGTTGTTCGAGATTAGGGCGATACGGTTTAATCTGTCAATACTTTTGATCGAGGCGTACCGGTCAGGCCTTCTCCGCTGCAACGACCATCATGTCCCCCATGTTGAAGCGCTTTGCCGCGAAATCGGCCGCCTTTCTCAGAGGGGATCCCGGCCTTCCGAATCCGCTGCCGTAAGTGCTGCAGGCGACGAACCGGAATCCGTTCACGGTCAGAAGGCGCCTCATCTGGCCTATCGAAAAGAAGTAGAGGTGTTCGGGGAAGTTATAGTATCTCCAACTGCTCCCGAACAGGCGCATGAAACTCGCGCCTCCCGCCCTGCAGGTGGAAAGGTAGAGCCTTCCGCCATCGCCGAGATCTCGATGTATCTTTTGAAGAAAGAGGTCGGGGCGGTGCAGGTGTTCTATGGTCGCCCAGAGGGTAATGAGGTCGAACCTGTCGCGGTATTTCTTTTCGAGGTAGTCACAGCGCGTAACGTCGAGCTTCAGCCGGTCGCGCGCAAACGCCACGCAGCTCTCGGAGATGTCGATGCCCGAAGCGTTCCATCCGCGGGCCGCGAGCATGTTGACGAAGTAGCCCGCGGCGCAGCCGATGTCGAGCGCCCTGCGGGCTCCCCGCAAAGAGCGCTCATGTTCCGAAAAACCGAGGTCGCCGAGATTGAGGAGGAAGAGGCGTTCGATCTGCGCCCGCGTTCCCGGGGCGAAGTAGTTGTCATAGCCGCGGTCGGTCCGCCGTGTAAAATAGGCGGACCGGTAGTATTGGCCGATTTCCTTTTCGGTTGGACGGGGCGAAAGAAACCGCAGGCCGCAGAACGCGCAGCGCACCAGTGTAAACGCCTCGCCATCGGCTGAAGACTTGGTGAAAACGACCCTGCGCTTCGCCGGACCGCAGAGGATGCAGTGAGCTTCTTCCATCGGGACAAAGGAATATCCGGGCTTTGCGGTCGCGTCAAGGGATTTTCGCCGCGGTGAAAGAAAGTAGTCCGATCCGATGAAATAATCTTGCCATTTCATCGGCCGGGTGCTTTGTATCGTTCTATTATGGCATGAAGGTAACGATATTCGACGCGGGGTGCGTGTTCTTTCCGGCCCTGATGAAGGGACGCGGTTTTATCGATGGAATACCGGATTGTTATCAAAATAAAACATGGGAACATTACAATCATCCCGAAAGGTCCTTCTGATGTCCGAGAACAAGCGGGCATCGGTGAGCATCCGCGGCGCGCTGGGCAGGTTCGGTCTCGAGGTGGAGTCGCGCTTTCTGAATCTCAGCTCCATCCCCATGATTAAAAAGATACTGGCCAGGACCGGGAACACCGCGTTCATACGCACGGACCTTTTCCGGTTCATCCGCGAGGAGGGCGCCCCCTTCGCGCTGGTGATGGATTACGAGGCCGGCCTGGGGGCGGACCTGGGCGATACTGACGGCAGGAAGCTTTTGCGCACGTTCCTCATCTCGTACATCATTCTTTCGCGCGGCAAGGGATTCGAATCGCTCGGGGCCAACTTCCTGTTGCTCGGGACCGCGCAGAATATGGGGGAGATATCGAAGATCGAGCAGAACCCGCTTTCGGTGCTCGATATGATCTCGACGAGGGACACGATCGTCAATTCCTTCGTCAACGACCTGCGCGGCGACCGGCAGAGATTTCTCCGCCATTTTTTTATCAGGGGGCTCAACACCGACTCGCCCGCGGGCGGGGCCGCCGATACGGTCAGCAAGTTCATAAAGAGCGTTAACGACAGGGGCCGCCTGGCGGACGACGCGGTCGTTTCGACCGGTCTTTCGTCGCGGGACGGAGACGGTCCTCCCGCGAAGCTCATCTACCGCATTGACGAACAGCGGGTATGGGTGGACGGCGATGTCCTCGGTGTCGATTCCGGGGCGCAGTACGCCGCGCTTCGAACGGGGGAGTTTTACCTGGCCGGACACTATACCAATCGCAACCTCCGCGAGGTGGATGGGAAGCTCAAAAGCGCGATAACCAGGGGGGTGGCGACGGTCAAGTTCGAGGCGGACTCGCCCATCGTCATCAACATGAAGGATGGCTGCGTAACGGACGCCTCCACGGCGGCCTCGCTCGCGCAGATGCTCGTGCACGACCTGGGCGGCTTCGCCGGTATCCGGCTGACCGTAAACGGCGAAAACCGTAAAATTCTGGAAAAATCGACCGGATACACTCTGCTCAGGGACTATCTGCGCTACGCCGACGAGCCCTGAGGGTACGCGTTCCGTGCATCAGCAGTTGTGCGTCGAATAGCGCACCGCTTCTTCGCCGACGAGCTTCGTAAGCCCGTTCATAAACGTATCGCTCGGCGTTATTCCATAGGTATGATGGGCGCGTACGATCTTCTCTTCCCCCCGCGCCTCGCGTATGTGAAAAAACACCGGGCAGCCCCCGCGGTTTTCGACAATGACGCGCTTGATCTGCGCGAGCAGGTCCTCGTCGATGCCGACGGGGTCGAGCTTGATATGGATGGCGGCGATCGACTTGCGGCGCGTCTCCCTGAGCGACTTCACCTCGTTTACGATGATCTTCTTCGGCCTGTCGTTGTCGAACTCGACGCTTCCCTTTACCATGACGGGCTCTTCGGCGGTAAGTAACTGTTCGTATTTCGAGAGCACGTCGGGAAAGAAGAGCGCCTCTATCGCGCCTTCCATATCCTCGAGCTTCGCCACGGCGAACCGTTTTCCGTTTTTCGAAATGCGTGCCTTGAGGTCGCTTACGATGCCGACGATGGAAAAATCGCCCGATTCGCGATTGCCCCCGAGCTCGGATATGCCGGTGCACGCGAAGGTCTTGATTTCCCGTTCGTATTTCGCCAGAGGGTGTCCCGACACGTACACTCCCAGAACTTCCTTTTCGTGCTGAAGTTTCACGTTGTCGTGCCAGGGGTCGATTTCCGGAAGCTCGTCGATGAGCCCGCCCCGTCCGCCGCCGTTGCCCGATTCGAAGAGGTTCCCCTGCCCGCTGGCGCGATCCTCCTGGAGGCGCCTGCCGCTTTCAAGCATCATGTCGATTGAATGAAAAAGCCGGGCGCGCACGGGGTGGATGGAATCGAAGGCGCCGGCGCGCACCAGCGATTCCATGGCTCCCTTGTTAACGGCCATCAGGTCGATCTCTTCCAGAAAATCGTCCAGTGTTTCGAAGCGTTTCTTTTTGGAACGCGCCTCGACGATCGATTCGATCGCCTTTTCCCCGATGCCTTTGATGGCGGAGAGGCCGAAGCGGATGCAGCCTTTTTCCGTGGTAAAATCCTTTTTGCTGTGGTTGATGTCGGGCGGCAGGATGGCGATGCCGTTTTCGCGGCAGTCTCCCACGTATTTGATGATATCGTCCTGGTTGTCGGGCTGGAACGAAAGAAGCGCCGCCAGGTACTCGAGCGGATAATGGGCCTTGAGGTACGCCGTCTGGAAGGAGACGAGCGCGTAGGCCGCCGAGTGCGATTTGTTGAACCCGTAACGGCCGAACTTTTCGATCTGCTCGAAGATGCTCTGGGCGATCTTCGCGGGGATCTTTTTTGTCTCGGCCCCCTTAAGGAACTTGTTCTCCATCTGCGTGATGATTTCCGGGATCTTCTTTCCCATCGCCTTGCGCAGCTTGTCAGCCTCGGGGAGGCTGAACCCGCCCAGCACCTGGGAGATGAGCATAACCTGCTCCTGATAGACGATGACGCCGAGCGTTTCCATGAGGATGGGCTCGAGGGAAGGGTGTTCGTAGCGAACCCTGCCGGGGTTGCGCCTTCGGGAGATGAAGTCGTCCACCATGCCGGCGTCGAGCGGTCCCGGCCTGTAGAGCGCGTTTATCGCGATTATGTCCTCGAATTTCGTGGGCCGGAGCTTTCGTAAAATATTCTGCATCCCCGCGCTTTCAAGCTGAAATACGCCCCTGGTGTTCGCCTTCTGGAGCAATGCGAACGTCGTCCGGTCGTCAAGGGGCAGGGTGTTGAGGTCGATTTTCACACCGTGGTTTTCCGCGATATACTCGACGCACCGCGTGATGATGCTCAGGTTTTTGAGGCCGAGGAAGTCCATTTTGACCAGGCCGGCGGCCTCGAGCGTCCCCTTGTCGTACTGCGAGGAGACGCTTCCGTCTTTCATGTCCTTGTAGAGCGGCACATACTCCGTCAGCGGATCGCGCGAGATGACGACGCCCGCCGCGTGCTTTCCGGCGGAGCGAACCAGCCCCTCGAGCGTCAGCGAAATATCGACGAGCATTCTGCCCCTGTCGCCGGCGGAGCGGATATTCTTAAAATCCTCCGACGCCTCCAGGGCCTCCTTGAGCGAATCCTCGGTTATGAGCTTGCTGATTTCGTTCGCCTCGGCGAAGGGGATGCCCAGGACCCTCGCGACGTCCTTGATGACCGCCTTGGCCTTCATCTTGTTGAAGGTTATGATCTGGCTTACGTGGTCGTTGCCGTATTTCCTCCTTACGTATTCGATCACCTCCTCGCGGCGATCGGCGCAGAAGTCGATGTCCATGTCGGGCATCTCGTTGCGGTCCGGGTTGAGGAAGCGCTCGAAGAGGAGGTTGTAATCGAGCGGATTGAGGCTGGTAATCCCCAGGCAGTACGACACCATGGAGCCGGCGGCCGAACCGCGACCCGGTCCCACGGGGATACCCCTGGCCTTGGCGTAGTTGATGAAATCCCATACGATCAGGAAGTAGCCCGAAAACTTCATCCCGGTGATGACGCGAAGCTCGTAATCAATGCGGGCCGCCACCTCCCCCGGTATCCCGGCGCCGAAGTGCATCCTCGCTCCGTCGAGAACGAGCTGCCTGAGGTAGGAGTCGAGGGTGAAGCCCTCGGGCACCACGAAGTTCGGAAGGATCGGGTTATTGAGTTCCAGTTCGAGATCGATCATCTCGAATATCTTGTAGGTGTTATGAAGGGCGTCCGGGAAGTCGGGGAAGATACGCTCCATTTCGGCCTGGTTTTTCAAATAAAACTGGTCGGAGGGGAACCTCATCCGGTTTTCGTCGCTGAGGGTCTTGCCGGTCTGGATGCAGAGGAGCACCTCGTGAGAGAACGAGTCCTCCCTTCTGAGGTAGTGGCAGTCGTTTGTGGCGATGAGGTCGAGCCCGAGCTTCGAGGCCATCGCCGCCAGTGCGGTGTTGACGGTCTTCTGTTCGGGGATGCCGTGGTCCTGAAGTTCCAGGAAGAAGTTGCCGTTGCCGAATATCTCGTTCATGCGCCCCGCGACGCCCAGGGCCTCTCTGGTCTTGCCCTGCAGGATGAGCGACGGTATTTCGCCCGCCAGGCAGGCGCTCGACGCGATGATTCCCCCGCCGTACTTTTGAAGCGTTTCGAGGTCGATCCTCGGCTTGTAGTAAAAGCCCTCGAGATAGCCGATCGAGGAGAGCTTCATGAGGTTGCGGTACCCCTCATAATCGCGCGCCAGGAGGAGCAGGTGGTACGCGGCGTCCTTGCCGCCGGAGCGCGCGTCTTTTTCGAAACGCGAGCCCGGCGCCATGTAGAACTCCTGCCCTACGATCGGCTTTATGCCTTTTTTCCGGGCTTTCTGGTAGAATTCGATCGCGCCGAACATGTTGCCATGGTCGGTGAGCGCGATGCCGGGCATGCCGAGCGCGACGGCGCTGTCGATCATGCTGTCGATTGTGAGCGCTCCGTCGAGTATCGAATAGTCCGAATGGTTGTGCAGGTGTATGAATTTCATGACTGGAATGTACCTATGCTGGGGCGAAGGGGACATAATTTCAAGCACATTAATCAAAAAAATAAAGACATATTTTAATTGACTGATTTGTCCGCCGCTTCGATACTCCACTGCGGCGGTCCGGTACGGGTGGAAGCGGCCCATCCGGCGAGGGCCGGCACGATAAATCACGAGAGGGGCGGCTTTCAATTATGATCGACACCAAACTCCTGGATATTCTCGCCTGCCCGGTCTGCAAGGGCGATATAGAATACGACGCCAAAAACGAGAAGATCATCTGCACCGAATGCGCCCGGCGGTATCCCGTGAAGGACGGCATTCCGGTCATGCTGGCAGACGAAGCCGAGCAGGGTTCGTAATTGCGTTGACAAATACGCGGAGTGGAATAGTTTCCCCCTCCTTGACAAAGGGCGCGTCGGCGCCCCCATAATCCGGTTCCTGAAGGTATACCATGTTCGGTTCCAGGTCGCCTGTCGTTAAGATCGCGGGATATGCCATCATCGGTTTCTTTGTGCTTATCATCATCATCTCTTTCGGGATGCCCGAGTTCATGTCGCCGCTCGGCATGGACAAGAGCATCGTGGCCGTCGTCAACGGCGAGAAGGTCCATCACCTCGATTTTCTCCGTTACCGCAACAGCGTGTCCCAGAGGGTCCCGGACGCCAACAGCAAGGAGATGCAGCACTATATCCTCGACAGCATGATCCGCTACCGCCTCCAGCTTCAGAAGGCGCGGGAGCTCGGCATGCAGGTGTCGGACGACAGGGTCAAGCGCGTTATCCGCGAGATGCCCATGTTCAGGGACGAATCCGGAAAATTCAACCGCCAGCACCTCGACCTGTTTCTCGATCATCACCACCTCAGTCTGAACGATTACTACGTCATGGTCCGCGAGGACCTCATAAACGAGGAGTTGGTGCGCATGATACAAAACGGCGTGGGTGTCTCGCGCGATGAGATCATCACCCGCAACGCCGTTGACAATTCCAGAATTCAGATCCGCTATTGCTACGCCTCGAATTCCGAGCTCAGGAGGCGCTGGGCCGATATCCTAAGGGTGAGCGACGCCGAGATCGACGGCGAGTTCGCGGCGAACCGGTCCGAGGTAAAGGACCCTAAAACGGACCGCGAGCGCGTTAAAACCAAGCTGGAGGACCGAAAGTTCGAGGCGAAGAAAAAGGAAATAATCGGCGAGATAGATCGCCTGTCCATGGAGGGCGGATCGTTCGAGCGGGCCGCGGCGCGCCTTGGAGGCGGAGTGCGCACCTCGTCGGTATTCAAGGTGGGCGAACCGGTGCGGGAGGCCGGAGAGAAGGGGAATGTACTTTATTCCCTCAGCGATTCGCCGCTATTCATCGGCGATTGCCTCGCGCTTAAAAGCGGCAGCGCCTCGCGGGTGATCGCTTCTTTCGACGGGCTGTATGTGTTTACGCCGGTGCGAAAGGAAGTGCCGCTCGGGGAGCCGGTCGCGGCGCAGTACGGGGCCATGGATGCGAAGCTCAGGAACGACAAAGCAAACGCCGTGTACATCAGCATGATGACGGTTTTTCTTGAAAAGTCGAAGGTCTCGAAAAATTTAAATTTTGATTGATATTGTCCGGTTTTCGTTGTAGAAATGTCGTTGGGAAATCGTGCGGCGGGGCTGCTATCGCGACGAGCGCATCAGAGGGACATGCAGAGGGAAAGAGGGCGGCTATGAACATAAACGCTGAATATGTGAATCCATTTCTTGAGGCGGCGGGGGCGGTTTTTAAATCCGTTGTGGGCGTCGACCTGAAAAGGGGCAAGCTTTCCATAAAGGAGTCCCCGACGCCCTCTCACGAGGTGGCTATTCTCATCGGTATTACCGGATCGATCAGCGGTGAGGTCGTCTACAGCATGGGATACAACATGGTCTACAAGATCGCCGAAATCCTGGCCCCGGGGCTTACCGAGGGGCAGATGAAGACCGAATACAAGGACATCATCGGCGAGCTCGCCAACATGATAACGGGCAACGCCATGAACATATTCGCCTATTCCGGCAAGCGCATCGAGATCACCACGCCCACCGTTATCGACGGCAAGAACTTCACCATCACCCACGTCAAACAGACAACGCTGGCGATAAGTCTCTACAGCCCGTTCGGCCAGCTCGAGATGAACGTTGCCCTTAAGTAGGCCTAATTTCCAGTTTTAAAATAAGTCGATTCGATATAACGCAGGTCGCGTTCGACCCGCGCCTTCAGCGGAGAGTTGCGAAAGTGTGGGGACCCCTCGTCGTTCGCCCTCTTTAAAAACGCGCGATAAACGCGCCGCGCGGTTTCCATGTCTTTAAGAGTCCTGTCTTTCTCGAACACCTTGGCCATGAGGTAGTACGCGTCGTCGACCGTTTCGCGGTCGGGATAATACCTGATTATATTGATCGCCGTTTCAAGCGCCTGGGTGCCTTTGCCGCCGTTAAGGTAGATGTTGCCCAGGAACAGCAGCGCGTCATCCGAGCGTTCGTGGTCGGGAAACTGCGAGGATACGCGAAAAAACGACTCGATGGCCCCCGGGATATTGCCGCCCATATAATGGGCCTCGCCGGTCGAATAGAGCGCCATGGGGTATTCCCCGGAGTCTTCGGCAATGGACGCGTATTCACGCACGGCCTCCGCCGGTCGGTTGGCGCTGAAATGTATCTTGCCCGCCCAAATCGACGCCGAGTCCCTGAACGGGCTTTCGGGATATTTTGATTTCAGCTCGTTGAATTTCGCCAGCGCCGCCTGGTTCATGGTGGCGTTGTACAGTTGAATTCCCGTTTTGAGAAGCACCTCGTCCGGTCCGGGTGCGCCCTTGCCGGGCTTTTCATCTTTCTGTACGGGCTCACCGGGCTTCTTTTCCGCGGGGACCGGTGTTTTAGGCGCGGCAGGCTTCTTTTCCGCGGGCGCTTCGCCCTCGAGTATGCTTCGGATTATGGCCTCGGTCTGTTGAGTGTCCCGGGCCATCAGGTACGTGAATGAGAGCAGTATGATGACGGGTATAAGCGGCAGGCGTTTCATTTCGCGATTATTCCCGTGTCCTTTTGGATTGGCCGCAGTTCCGCCGGACGGCGCTTCAGTTCTTTAACGGGCCCTGGCGCCTGCTTTTCCGACGGGGCACTGTCCTCGCGGACAAGCGGCTTTTCGGTTGGGGGCGGCGGCACACGGTCGTCGCCTTCAATGGTGCCCGGTTTAAGGACGCGTTCCGTCCGCTCATCCTTTAAAACTTCCGGCTTTTCGCCGAGACCGGGATACGGGTCCCTGCGTCTCAGGTTTTTGACATCGGAAGCGGCGCGAACATCATCGGTCCGGGCCGGTTCGGATATACGGTCGCGCAGGTCGAGGTCAGGCATCGGCGAAATAGCGCGCTCGAGGGAGGGCGGTTCGATGATGCCGTCCCCCGTTTCCGGCTCGAGCCTGCCCTGGACGGGGAATTGTCTCTTCTTGATCGTCGATTCCCTTATTTCGCTCAGAAGCTCCGAATCGAGCATCGACCGGAAATCGCCGCCGCGCTTCTCGAGTTTTATATCGATGTCGAAGACGTCGTTGGTTTCGCCCGCTATCTGGGTGCCCATTTTGCGCGCACTCTTTTTCCCGATCTGGTGCCCGATGATGACCGCAACGATGAGAAGGACGGCCGTCAGCAGAAAAAAGCTCTGGCGTATCGTTTCGGCCGTCTTTCTGGGGGTTCGTTCGATGAGGGCGTTGAGAGCGCCGATCATTCGTGAGAATATATGTACCAGTAAATTCATGATTCTTTCCGGCCTCGTTTGTGATGATTCCCGTCAGCCGTTTCTGTCAAGTATAATGACAACCCTGCACCGTTTCAAACTATTTCTTGTGGCCTGCGCCGCGAGCACCCGCCGCACGTCCTTTTCGGATATAACCGGACAGGCGTTCATACTTTTGAGCGCGACCGAGTAATAGGGGCGGTCTCCCGCCCTGCCCAGGGCGCGCGCTTCGTCTTCGGTGTAGCAGTAGGCCGCGAGGCCGTGTTTGAGCGCGAAGCGGCTGTCGATGAAAGTCCTGCCGTAGATCTCGACGCCATGCCCGTCGTAAATCGAAGGGAAAAGCATTGGCTCCAGCTTGAGGCCTCGTCCGTCCACGATGAGTCCGGTGTAATCGGTCTTGAGCGGCGTATCATCGACAACCGGAAGCTCCATTGCCGGGAAGTCCCAGTGGAGCGATCCGATCAGTCCGCCGAAGCTCAACCGCGCCTCGCAGGCGCTTTCAAGAAAGCCGGCCGGATAGCGCCTGAACCTGGTTTCCTCGGCTATCGTTTCGGAGAGGCGCCGCCGCACCGTGTCGTCCTCCCGAAGATAGTCGCCCAGACTGCGGTCGGGGTCTATTCGAATGGTCTTTATGGCGCGCAGCAGGTTTTCGAGCGAGGTCTCGCGCGCCCTGCGGTAGGTATCGCTTCGCGCCCCGTTTATGGAAAGCGTTCTGCCGTCCTCGGGATCGACCGCCGCGCCTTCGGGAGCGACCATCGCCTCGGAGCGGCCGGTCGCGCTGATGAACGATTTTGTCCAGTTTATGCTCCCGTTGCCGCGGTGTACAACGAAGTCGGCGGCGCTCGCGGGAGCGCAGACTAAAAGCAGTATGACCGTCGCGCCGGCGACTGCGGGGATGATCCTTTTTCCAGCCCTAAAGCGGCAAGCGTCTCGTTTCAGCAAGGGGAGATTCCGTTAATATTCAGTCTGGAACAACCGCGTCGCTTCAATTATCGGCCGCGCGGGAGGTCTTTTCCAGTAAAATATGCGTCAGGGCAGGTCGTCGATACGGGCGCGGCAGGATGCAAGGTGCCGCTGGAGCTTGCGTGCCGCTGCGGCAATGTCCGCAAAAAGGATGCCGGCACTTCTTTCGGCGGAAAGCTCCGCGTGCCTGGCGAGATAGGCGTTTGTCCGGCGAAGAAAAGGGCTGAAAAGCTCCGGCAGAGCCCTGGAAGCGGTATCGAGCAGTAGTTGTCGTTCCGCATCGGTAAATTCCCCGGCCGGTCTTGCCGCCAGAGAGGCCGCCGCCCCGGTTGCATCCAGCGCGTCCTCGAGCGCCGTACGCAGGGCCCGGGCGCTTCGCGCCCCAGGGGCCATGGAGCGGCGCAGTATTTCGACCGGCCCGGGGGTGCGCACGGGAAACTCATCGAGTAGCGACTCGAGCGGGCGCTCGACGGTGCCCGCGATGCGCGCGCCCTCCCCGCCGGCGTTTATTACGGGCACCGCGACTTTAAGGGCTGAATCCTCGAACCAGCTTCGATAGAGGTCGAACACGTAATCGGAGATGACGGTACCGCCTCCGCCGTACGCCTCGACATACTTGATCTTGCGTTTGCGGATGACCCGCTGATTGATGCCGTCGAGATTGAGGAAGCGCGTTGTCCGGGTAAGCCACTCCCCGTTGTGATGGGTGCCGGTGCTGTGGATTTCCCTGCCGGTGTAGGCCAGGTCCTGACCCACCAGTACGATCGGGCTGCATCCGAGATTGAGCAGAAGATCGAAGGCGCTTGTGGCCACCGAACCGCCCGACTGAATGTCCCCCGGCGGCTCGATGTGGCGCTCGACCCAGTCCATCGCCGGGGTCGGTTCGCGTCGTACTCCGCCGTCGGGCCCATTGTAGTATTTCGCCGTGGTGCTGAACATGATCTTTCCCTGATAAACGTCGGCAATGCGCGGGTAGCTCACCATGTCCGCAAGAAGCACCGTGCCGCCGGGGCGTTCGCCGAGAAAGTGTTTGATGCTGTGTTTCTGCGCGTCGATCGTCATGACGATGTGCGGCTCCACGCCGTGGCGGAGCAGCACCTTGAGGGCCGTATCAACCGAAACGATGAGGGCCCTGCCGCGGAGCCGTCCGAGCATGGAGGCGTTTTTCCGCAGCGAAGGGCCCGCGGACACTATTATGCCGGGAAATCCCGAAAATTTTCCAAACAGGTCCGCGACCCTGCCCGCGTCGAAGCTTCGGGGGAGGTTCGCGAATATGTTAGCGATCCAGCGTTCCTCGAACTCGAAGCGCGTAAGAAGGTCCGAAAGCTTTGATGAAAAATAGCGGCTGATATCGGCGACCATCGAATCATAAAAGTCTTTGCCCAGCAGGTACGACGGACGATGGAAATAGACCGCCTTGCCGCGGAACATGTCGATATCGAAGCTTTCGAGCAGGGAAGGGATGTCGCCGGGTGAGCCGATTATGTGCGCGCCTTCCAGGTTTGACGGGCACGAAGCCCGCGCGAGGCGGACGACCTCCGGGTCTTTTTCGAGGGCTATGACGGCACGGTTCGGTAAACGGCTGCGCAGGGCCGCGACATGGTAGCCCAGGCCGAGTCCGCAAACGAGTATGGCGGTGGCCCTTCCGGGGTTAAACGCGGAGGCGGCGCGCTCCGCTTCGCGCACCGGATCGTAGGCGGAGTGGATCCTGATTTCAGGCGGGCCCGCGAAAACAAGGGTTTTGGATCCCGAAGGGGTGTCGTTGACTGTGAAGCGGCTCATGCGAGACAACCGGCTCCGGGCCTATTCGGTCCGGTTAGCATAGGCCGTTTTCAGATCGGCATGGAGTTCGTCAAAGGCCGTATCTGAAGTGAGCGCGAAGCGCGCGAGCACTTCGTCCTCCGTATAATAAAGCTGGTAACGGCGGGCCTCAATGCCGCACATCATGTTGGCAAGATAGATGACGAACACGGTATCGCGGTGCTTTTCGTCGGCGTTGAGCGGCGTGTGATGGCAGCGGATCGATTCGACCAGATAATCCGGGAAGGCCCACTTCCCGGCGATCATCTCGCCTATGCTCGCGTGGCTGATTCCCACTGAAATCTCCTCCATCACCGTGGACGTCCTGATCTTCCGGTCTTTCACGATGGCCGCGATTTTATTTGTGGTGCCGAGGTCGGTCGAAAGCATGATGATCTTGCCGAGATCGTGCAGCAGGCCGGCGAGAAACGCGTTTTCGACCATCCGCGCGAGCTTGTATTTCATAGCGATCCGGCGCGCGTAGAAGGCCACCTGGTTGCAGTGGGCCCAGATCTGTTCGAAGCGCGAGTAGCGCTTGTCGAGTATCGAGCGCGCGCTGGTGGCCAGCAGGATGGCGTTCAGGTTTTTAAGCCCGATGTTCTTGATCGCTTCGGCTATTGTCTCGATGCGCTTGCCGGCGATGAAGCCCGCGGAATTGGCGAGCTTCAGCACGTCCGAGGAGAGTGCGGGGTCGAGGGTGATTTTTTCTGATATCTCGACGATGGACGATTCGGGATTCGCGCATAGCTGCCGGAGGTCCATAATATTCTTCGGAAAGGTGGGGATGCCCTCGATCTCCGTAAGGATCTGTTTTTTTATGGTGGTGGTTATCTCTCGCGGCCGCAGATCGAAGGGGATTGAGAGCAGGGTCCTTGTGTCCTTCTCGCCGCGGATGATCTTGTAGTTCTCGACACCGATGCCGGAGTTTTTCAATAAAAGAACGGTAAGCACGATCCCCAGGCCGGCTCCCTCGGTATCGTCGTAGATTTCCTCGTAGGCCTCGCTGAAGTCCTCGTAGTGGCGCGCCTTTTCCATCCGCATGCTGATGCGCGCCATCTCCTCGGGCCGAATCACTGAATTATTGAGCACCTGGATTACGAGCCCTTTTTGGTCCTTCTTCATGCTGAAGCTGACCCGGTAATCGCTGTTTTTCAGCTCAACGTCCATGATCTCGAAGTGGCTGATGACATTCTTTTTGAACATCTCGATCCCTTCGGGGTAGCGCTCGGCGTCGTCGATGTTGATGCCGATAGTCCGGAAATACACACGCTTGGCGTTGGCCTTTACGGCGTTGATGCATATCTCCCTGATTATCGTTATGAACGTATCGAGCAGGAATATATGGTCCATCCCGGCGAGGATCTTCGCGAACAGCGCGTTGATGTATCGCACCACGTCCTCGGACAGGTAATGGAAGGAGAAGCTGTAAGGCTCGCCTTTGGCCACCCTTGCGGCTGTATCGGAAGTGTTGGGAATTGCCATGTTGTTTATTGTTCCCGCAATTCTGTAATGGGTCCGCCTTCGCGCCCTGTATTGAATATCGAACCGGCAACATGCTTACTGAACAGATAAATTGTCTCGAGACGGGCCTTCCGACAACTTCCATTCAAAGAAAACGGGGCACTGTTTTGTCAACAGTGTTTTCCGGCGGCCGGTTCGTTTTACCGCCTTTCGGGCGTCGCCGGCAATCCCGGGCGGGCAATATCGGCGAGGTCTCCATCCGACCGGAAATATGCACGCAGACGTTCCATGGCCGCCGCGAGCGTCGACATGGGAGAGACGCGGGTAGGAGGCGAGAAAAGATCCGTACATCGCATCGCGTCGCCGCAGTGAACCGGCGGGGGGCGGAGGCGGCGAAACTCCGGCGTTACACCGTCGCGCTCGAGAACCGCCACGAGCCGCGACAGGGCCCGTGAAAAGCGGAAGCCCGAATCGATGATGCAGGCGGAGACCACGCAGCGACGGGCGAGAAAGCAGGAGGCGGACAGAGAGCGAAAATCGGTTTCGGCAAGGGCCAACTGTACCGTTTCAACGCGTTCGCGTTCCAGGATCTCGTACACGGCTCTGGCCTCTTCAATTCCGGTGAGCCGGCCGTACAGCAGGGCGTGGCGGCCGTCGGAGACGACAATTGTTCGCCCGGCCTCCTCGTATACGACGCGCGGAGCGACAGGTCGCCCGGCGTCTGATGACAGCATGAACCACGCTCCGGCAAAGGCCAGGGGGAGGGCAATGGCGGCCGCGTGTCTGTTCTTCCGCTTCGCGAACAGGGGGGCTATGTAGAGCGCGAAGAAGGGAAGAAGGACCCACCAGCGGTGTTCCATCCTGAAATGGCCGCCCAGCGAGGCCATTGCGCGCACGAACAGAGAGGTGGCCTCTACCGCCATGTCGACCGGCACGGCGAGTACGCGCGCGGCGGTTTCGGAGAGAAGACCGGCGCATTGCGCCGCGATGGAGGCCGACAGCGCGAAGGCTACGCCGGGTACGGCAACGAGGTTTGAGACGACGCCCGCCAGGTTGATCTCGTTCATGTGATACAGTATGATGGGGAACACGGGAATTTGCGCCGCAAGCGTCAGTGCGAGCGGCCCCCTCAGGGGGCGGGGAAGGAGGTCGAGGCAGGCGTCGAAGGATCGGTAAAAGAGCAGTATCCCGAGCGTCGCCCCGAAGGTGAGCTGGAAGCCCGGCTCGTAGAGCTCGTGCGGCATGAAAATCAGGATCGCCGACGCGGTCAGAAAAAGAGTATTGACCGCGCCCCGGTCCATATCGAAGAGGCGCTGGACAGCGTACGCGGCGAACATCATAAAGGCGCGCACGAGCGAGACGGGCATGTCCGTTATATAGAGATAAAAACAGAGAAGGGCGGTGGTAACCGCAAGAATGGTCATCTTTCCGATTCGTAGCGGAGCGAGGAGCATGAACGGGATGGCGGCGACGATTCCCACGTGCAGGCCGCTCGCGGCAAGGATGTGCATCACCCCCGCTTTTTTGTAGTATTCGATCGTTCGCTTGTCCAGGTGGTTCTTGTTGCCGAAATAGAGCGCCTTCAGGAGCGATGCCGTCCCGGCACTGAAATGCAGGTCGATCGATCGGGCGATACCGGAGCGAATTGTTTCGCGTGCGCCATCGGGCGTGGTTTTGACGACGGCGAGAGAGTCTTCATCGGCATAGGCGACGTATGCCAGTCCGCGACGCGCAAGTCCGCGGAGAAATGAAGATTCCCTGATTCGCTCCATGGTGATCGGCCGCGCTTCAGAGAATACGGCGCACTCGTCTCCTCTCCGCACGGTCGTGTCGCGCGGGGCGAGGACCACCGCGCGCGATATTTCGGCCGCCCGGTCCCGTGTGCCGGGAACGTGGTCCAGCCGAATGACGATCTCGGAGGTGTAGCGCTGCATGCGGGCGCTTTCCACTGTGCCGGCAAAGGATGTTAGAGCGGTCGATTCGGCGTCGGGGCGCGCCAGCGCATTGATGCGATACGCGGTGACCGCGGCACAGGCGAGCGCGAGCACGGCGAGCAGGCGGACGCGGAGCGGGGAATGTGGCGTGTTTGGGGTTTCTGTTTCGCCCCAGGCCGGTAAAATCGGCCCCGGTGTGTCACGATACGGGCGCTCTTCCTTGCGGGCGATGGTTTTCTGGACAATCGGATGGAGTATTATGATGGCGCCGAGCGCAACCGCAATGCCGGCGAAGCGGTCGGCCGGCGAATCGAGAGTCGATCCATAGGCGAGGAGAATCGAAGCGATGACGACCAGAAGGAGAAATAGCGACGGCTGTACTACGCGCGAAGCCGGTATCACAGCCTGCCGATTTTATAAACGACCCCAAGGTTGACCCCGTATGAGATAATGGTCGAGTCCTCCCCGAGGCCGTACGAGCCGTATCGCCCGATAATATCGAACAGCAGTATCCAGTCGCGGAAAAACATCCATCCAAGACCCGCCGAAGCGGCGAGCCCGGCGCCGCCGTCATAGTCCTTGTCCGAGGGGCCCGTCTCCATGTAGAGTCCCATGCCGGGAGAGAGGAAAAAGGATTCGCCGAGCCGAAACGCGTACTTGCCGGTGGCGGAGTAGAGAAGGCGAAATGATGCGACCGCGTCTTCCGACGCTCCCGTGTTCACCGCCTGGAGCGAGAATTCGCCGATGATATCGCGCACAACCACGTCGAGGAGCATGCCGCCCGAGAAATACGCGCCCGTGGCGCTACTGGATTCGCGGTGATCGACGACCCACTCGCTATAGTCGATCGAGGCAGCCCCGCCGCCCAGCGTCGCGCCGATGTAGGTGAAAAAAAGCTCCTGCTGTGCCGAGACCGGCATCGACAGGGCCATAACGGCGGCGACGATTGCCGCGCGGACCCCGGCAACGAACGACCGGGGGCGCTTTCGCCCGGTATGTATCATCGCGATCGTGCCTTTATTCATCGCCGGCGTTTCCCTGTGTCGTTCGAAGTGGAGCGCACGCGCGCTCTGCGCGACTTGCCCGGCCGGGGACGGGGGAAATCCCCGCGCCGGCGGAAGTTGCCTCGTTTCTATTTAACATCGAGCGGATTCTTCACCAGTTGAGCGTTAGACGGTATGGAGAAGTCGAATATGCCCGGGGCCATGCTCTCTCCGGTTTTGATGTTCGAAAAGGCAATGGACATGCCGTCGCCGGCCTTGTTGAGCAGCACGATCTTCCTGGGAAGGAAACTTCCATCGAGGACCAGCGTTACGTCCGAATACGCGCGCTCGCTGTTTTTAAGCTTGATAGTGTATCCGGAGGGGCCCTGGGCCGTGAGGATGGCGAGATAGCCGCTGACCAGCCCCGCAAGCCCTCCCGACCCCCCGCGAGCGAGGTCCTGGACCCCGCAAATATTGCTGGAAGAGTCGAAGACCCACAGCCTCCTGCCGTTGGATGAGAGGATACGGCCGGAGGGACTGGTGAATTTAACCAGCAGCCTCCCCGGGGCCATGTATTTAAAATCGCCGCTGTATCCCTGCCCGCTCTGGTGCATCCAGGAGAGGGTGCCGCTCATCGTGCCGACGCTGTTCATGCGCGCCTGGAATTTACCGACCGCCTCATCCCCCGTAAGCGCTGACGCGGCCTGCGCGTAGGCCATGAATGCGGCACACGCGAGAATGGTGAGTATCCGTTTCATTGTTTCAGAGTCCCCATATATAGTACGTTATCAGGTTGAAAAAAGTAAAAAGAAAATTTGCTCCCGCCGAAAATCAGCCGGTTTTCCGGGGATTCCGCATCCCGGCAGCCTTGAAGCTATTCTTTACGGAACAGCCTCCAGAGACACTTTCTATGAACTGGTTATGCAAATGCAATACAATTTCCGTGGCGCTTTTCTCTTGATTGCCTGCGGGGGGCGCGGTACAGTTGGTTCGGCGGGTAAGGGAGGGCCTATGATTGCGCGGCTTTTCAGCGAGAACACCGATCTTGAGGCGTTCCGGGAGAGGGTTGCCGCCCTGAAGGGGGATTTTCCGTTCGAAAAGGACGACATGACCGCCCTGGGGGATGTTTACTTCGAGCGTTTCCCCGACAGCTTCTCGAACCGCAACTGCCGGGATGTAACCAGGGGCTACCGGATGGTGCGCATTTGCGTCATCGAGAAGCTCGTAAACCGCTGCCCGGCCGAATCGATCGCCCCGCTCCGCGACATGTTTTACGACGTCGCCACACTCCAGCCGAAGGTCGAGCTGTTTGTGCGGGATGTCGGCCGCGAACGGGCGCTCGAATGTCACCGCGTGATGGAGGACGAACTGGCCGCCATCCGGCACGTCATCGACTCGCTTCCCATCGGCATGATCAAGGAGCGCTTCATCAGCGGCATAAGCTACATTTACAACGCGATCTACCTAATAAAAGGCGCTATCGACAAGTTCCCGGTCGGGTAACGGCCCACGCCCGGCGAACCTCGGCGTTCGCCGCGGACCTGCCGCAACAGCTTGCTGGCCGCTTATTCCGGGCCCCGCATTTCGTAACCGGTGATTCCCTGCCGCGTGCGCATCTGTCCCACGAGCGCCCCCGGTTGAAAAAGCCGTTGAAGAATACCATGGCCGGACGGTCATGAATATCCCTGTACTGCGGAGGCCCTAAGATGTTGGCAAAATACGAATGGACGATCCCGGTGGAGGTCGTGGCGCCCTTGCTCCTCACCATTCCCTCGCGGAAGACCGAAAATGCCCGGTCGACGTCCGCAAAGCGTTCTATGACGGGATGGTCGTCAAATTTAGCGTGGAAATAGATGAGTATGAGAAGCGGCCCCACCTTCGCCGGGTAGCACAGCCACTCATCGTCGACCGGGTCGATCACCTCCAGCGGGTTTCGGTCCACCCTGATGAACTGCCCGGCGCACCGGTTGATGGGCGGGTTCAGGATCAGCGGCGGATTGACGAGCGCCAATTCTTCGCCACTTTTTGAAAGCTGCGTTTCCGCGCGCGCAAGGACTCCCTTGAGGCGAACGATGATCGTGTCATCGTTTATATATGTTCTGGTTTCTACCGGCCCCCTGCCCATGTATTCCTTCCCGAACTTGATCAGCGCTTCGCTGATCTCGGCCTCGATCATCCCCTTGCTCCTGGTTTTCACGGTCTTGTTCCCCTGGAGTCCGGTCGGTGGAAGGCGCCGCGAGACATGTGTCGTGTCATTCGGCGGACTACTAACATGGGAACGGGTGAGTTGTATTATTTGATAATATATTTATTGTATTATAATATAGACATATATTATTGGATGTAAAATATAAAATAACAATAATTCATAAATCGTATAAATAAGAAAAAATAATAAATTATGGTGTATTAGAATTAAAAAAATATTGACTAAAATAATCATGGGGCTACGGTTGGCGGGTGATTTGGGCGTGAAGCGTAGCGATCACAAGGCCGCCCGTAAGGGTTCCATAGGCTCCGCTCTGGGTCTTGTCGGTTTGCGTACAGCCGTCCGCGGTGCTTAAGGGCCTGTCGTTTGCAACGGGTTGTAATAGAGGGCGGCGCTGTGCGCAACCGGCAGCGGAAATTCTATTACGTGGAGTGTTATGGTATGAATCAGAAACCTGGCGTGTGCACTTTCTGCGGGACGGGTTGCGGCCACTTCATCGGTACCGAAAACAACAGAATCACCCGGGTCTATCCCTCCCAGAACCATCCCATAGGCAAAGGTCGATTATGCGTGCGGGGCTGGAACATCCACGAACTCCTCGATACGCCGGAACGAATAAAAAAACCGCTGGTGCGCGCGGACGGGGGCTTTAAGGAATCATCGTATGATGACGCGGTGGCGCGTCTGGTGGACACTCTAAAGAAATATCCTCCCGAATCGATCGGTTTTCTTGCATCGCCGCGCTCCTCGAACGAGGAACAGTATCTGTTGATGAAGCTCGCGCGCGCCGCGTTCAAAACGAACAACATCAGCCTCGATAGCGATTCCGGGCACCGGGCGAGCCTCAACGTACTCCACACGGGAACGGGAATGGCGGGCATGCTCGGTTCGGTCGAAGAAATACGGAAGTCCGAATTTATCCTTGTGGCGGGGATCGACATCACCCGCCAGAATCCCATCATCGGAAGCGAGATCCACATGGCCGAGCGCGCCGGCGCCATGGTGGTGACCCTTGACAGCCGACGCACGCAGATTGCGAAGCTCTCGAAGAAATTTTTACAGGTAAAACCCGGCGCCAATAAACTGGCGATCCTCGCGCTCGCCAAAACCATTTACGATGAGAACCTCTCCGACGCCGCCTTTTTGCGCTCGCACACCGAGGGATTCGAAAAATTCCGCCACGCCTTCGGGCTTCTCCCCGACAACGAAGTGTCCGACAGGACCGGCATCCCGGCCGACGAAATCAAAGCCGTGGCCCGCGACCTCGCGAAAGCGAGGTCGGCGATGGTGTTTTTCGCATCCGGCATCTCCGGCCTCGACGAGGACACGATCGGCTATATTTACAACCTCTTCCTCATGGCCGGCAAGGTCGGAAAGGAAGGATGCGGCGTCAATCCCGTCGCGGGCCTGAATAACCTCCAGGGCGGGTACGACATGGGGCTCGCCCCCGATCTTCTTACCGGGTTCCAGCCGCTCGCCGACGTGGCGGCGAAGAAGTTCTCCGCGGAATGGAAGACCGACGTGCCGTCCTCGCCGGGCGCGCCCATTTATGAAATGCTGTCGGACCGGTCATCGAAACTCAAAGCGCTTGTTGTGGTCGACCACGACGAAGGAATCGTTAGATACGCTGACGCCATCGGCAAGCTCGATTTCATCGCCTATATCGGCGCCTTTAAAAACGCGTTCGCCGATTACGCGCATGTCGTGCTCCCAATAGCCACCTATGTGCAGGAGGACGCCACCTTTACCAACACCGAGCGCCGCATACAGTTTTCGATGAAGAAGATCGAGCCCGAGGACGGGCTGCTCCCCGGCTGGAAGCTCTATTCCATGATAGCCGGGAAGGCGGGCCAGTCCTGGAAGTACGCGAAGGTCTCCGACGTAATGGACGAGATCGCGCGGCTCACCCCCGCCTATGCCGGCGTTTCACACGCGAAGCTTTCGGGGGCGTTCGGGTTGCAGTGGCCTGTCGATGAAAAGAATCCGCGTGGAACCAAGCGGTTCGATGTCGCGAAAGCGGGCCGCAAGCTTTCCTTCTACAGGGTCAGCGATGTCTTCGAGATGCCGGCGGCGAAGGAACAGTTTCCCTTTCTGCTGATGGTCGGCAAGGCGCAGCATTTCTGGCACCAGAACAATCTCATGAAAAAGACGCATATTCCCATGCGCGAATATAACGCGACGCTTTTGGACTACCCGGAAGGCTACGTCGAAATCTGCCCGCAAAGCGCGAAGGAGATCGGCGTGCGCGACCACTGGCCGGTGCGCGTGGTATCGCCGCACGGCGAAATGCGGGTGTCGGCCAGGGTTTCGGACGACGTCAAGCCATACACCGCTTACGCGCCGTATTTCGTCCAGGAAATGATATCGCGCTTTTTGCTGGGACACACGGAGGTTCTCAGGCAGGGAGAAGACGCAACCATTCCAGTAAGGATTGAGAAGGTATGACCATGTTCCTTATCAAGAAAGCCGACGTCGGTAACATCGCACAGGAGCTCAGCCGGGAATACCAGATATATGGCCCCATGATCGAAAAGGGCTCGGGGCAGACCTTCTTCGACCGGGCACAGGACCTGGCTGAAATCAACCTCTCGGCCCCAATCCCGTCAAATCCGCCCAAGTCGGTCGTGTTTCCGCAGATGGAGCGCATCCTCTCGTATGAATATGACAGGGCGAAAAACGCGGTAAAGATGGAGCCCGATTACAAAATCGAACCCAGGGCGCTGGTGGGGCTTCGCCCCTGCGACCTGGCCGGCATACTCTGCCTGGACCGTTTCTTCATGGGGCAGGAATTCGTCGACGAGGTGTACCTGAACCATCGCAAGAAGATGTTCATCGTCACCAATACATGCGTCGCTCCTTTTAAACAATGCTTCTGCGTATGCACCGACAGCGGGCCCGCGGCGGGCGAGGGCTACGACCTCAACCTTACCGACCTCGGCAAGGAATGCCTGGTCGAGGTCGGCTCAGAAAAGGGGACGGCCCTGGCCGCGAAGCTCGCCCTCAAGCCGGCGAACGACTCCCACCTCGCGATGAAAAAGGAAAAGGTCGACAAATCCATCGCGATGTTCGAGGGCATTGCCGTCGATTCCAAGGCGTGGATTTCGCGCGTCATGAACCGCGTCACCACCGGCTTCGTGAAGGAGGACGTGTGGGAGTATGTCGGCGACCAGTGTTTCGAGTGCGGCGCCTGTACCTTCGTGTGCCCTTCGTGCTCATGCTTCAACATCGCCGACGTAAACAACCCGGAGTGCGCCGGCTGCGCTGACCGGCTGCGCACATGGGACTCGTGCTCCTACGAAGGGTATTCGCGCATGGCGGGCGGCCACAATCCCCGCAAACCCGTTGAAGACCGCCGCAACAAGAGGTTTTTCTGCAAGCTGTCATACTCGCAGATGAAGAAATATCTGCGGCCGGGCTGCGTAGGATGCGGCCGGTGCGCCTGGGTGTGCCCCGGCGATATCGGTCTGCCGAACGTCGTGACCTATGTCAGAAGGGAAATAACGAGGTAGGGGAAGCGTATGAGCCAGGTATTGAACATCCAGAACGGAAAGATAGTCACCGTACCCGAGGTCGCCACGATCGAGGAGATCAGGGACGAGATTCGCGAGGTGAAGACCTTCTACCTTTCGATCGACAACAAGGAAATATGGAATAATTTCAAGTACAAGTCCGGGCAGTTCATCATGTGCACGATATTCGGCGCGGGCGAGTTCGCCGTGTCGCTGCCGCCCAGCCCCGAGAACGATCGCTTTCACATAACGGTGCGCACTGTCGGAAAGGTCACCAGCGCCCTCCACGGGCTGAAGCCCGGCGACAAGGTGGGCCTCCGCGGACCGTTTGGCAACGGCTTTCCCTTCGAGGAATTCAAGGGCAAGAACCTGGTTTACGTGGCGGGCGGCATCGGTCTTATCCCGCTCCGCTCGTCCATCGTCCACGCCCTTCAGCACAAGAAGGATTTCGGACGGGTGCTGGTGCTTCATGGCGCGCGCACGCCCGACGACCTCATGTATAAGGAGAACATCAAGGAGTGGCAGAGCTTCGAGGGTTTCGAGACCTATATAACGGTCGACGCGCCCACGCCGGACTGGAAGGGCGAGACGGGATTCGTTCACACCCTTTTCGACAAGGCGAACCTTCCCGTCGAGAACACCATCGCATTCGTGTGCGGTCCGCCTGTCATGTTCAACACGGTGATCGGCGAGCTCCTGAAACGAGGCCTCCCGGACGAAAATATCTACTCGACGCTTGAGAGGCACATGAAATGCGGCATCGGCAAATGCCAGCACTGCGCCGTGGGAAGAACGCTTGTCTGTACGGACGGGCCGGTATACACCTACCGGCAGATAAAAACCCTCGGCGAGGAGATATAGCCTCGGCGTGCGGGCGGACTGCCTGGGATGGAAGAACGGAGAGCGATGAGCATCGTCGATGACATACGAAAAGCACTTTCGGGCAGGGCCTGTATCGTGGGCATGGGAAACACACTGCTTGGAGACGACGGCGCGGGCGTGATTCTTGTCGAAGCTCTCCGGGCCGCCGGCGCGGGCGGGGCCCACCTGGTAAATGCCGAGGACATCATCGAGAGCCACGCCTTCGAGATCGCCGACGGAGACTGGGACAGGGTCATTGTGATCGACGCGGTGCGCTTCGGCGGCAGGCCCGGCGATGTGATGTTCGGAGCCTTCTCCGAGATCGGCGACCTCCTGAATGACTACTCGACCCACAAGCTTTCGCTGCGGCTTTCGGAATCGATCTGGCGAGGGCGGGGCAAGGAAACCTATCTCCTCGGTATCGAGCCCGGGAACCTGAATTTCGGTGAGGGGCTTTCGCAGGCCGTAAAAATGAGCGCCGACACACTCTGTAAAATACTTGTTGGAGCAGTTAAACAGCACCCCGAAGGAGCATGTGTATGAGTGACCTTTATGGAAAACTGATTCTCGCGATGGCGATACTTCTCTGTTCGGCGGTAGTTGTGCCCTTAATCGCCGAGAAGCGCAGGCTGGCGGGCTGGCTCAACTTCGTCTTTGTCGCCGTTGCGGGGGCCATCCTTCTTTCGATCAGCTACAGCGTCATCTTTGTGAACTCCCTCCAGGCGCAGCTCGTATCGGTGGGGCCGCTCGATATGTACTTTCTCCTGGACAGCTTCTCCGGGTTCTTCCTGGGGATCATCGCCCTCATGGCCATCGTCAGCGCCTTCTACTCGATCGAGTACATGGAGCACTACGACGATTACGGCCTGCGGAGCTACTACGCGAATTACCCGATTTTCGTGCTGGGCATGGCGGGGATCGTCACCGTGGACGACCTCACCACCGGTTTCACCATCGCCTGGCAGGCTATGACCATCACCAGCTATTTCCTGGTGCGATTCGAGCACCGGAAGCCCGAAATCGTCAGGGCCGCCAACAAGTACCTCATTCTCATGCAGCTTGCCTGGGTATTCATCGTCGTCGCGGCCTTCATCGCCGGCACCTCGATGGGAGATTCGATCCATGCCGTTACCCGCAGTCTGGGGAACACGCACGGCGCGGTTCCGTACATTGTCTACGGGCTCCTCTTCCTCGGCTTCGGCTTCAAGGCGGCGGTGTTCCCCTTCGGCCAGATGTGGCTGCCCGACGCGCACTCCATCGCCCCGTCTCCGATAAGCGCGCTCCTTTCGGGCGTGATGATAAAAACCGGCGTGTATGGGATAATCCGCACCTTCTTCTGGATGGTGCCGCACGCCGAGACCTTTCACTTCAGCGGCGCCTTCTGGGGCGTGCTCATCGCCTCCTTCGGGGTGGTGACGCTCTTTATCGGCACCGTGCAGTCCATGAAACAGAGCCATTCCAAGCGGCTGCTCGCTTATTCATCGATAGGGCAGGTCGGCTACATCATCCTCGGTATCGGCGCGGCGCTCTTCATGGTGAGCGCCGAAAGCGCGTCGCTTAAGATGCTCGGACTCATCGCCCTCGTCGGCGTAGTTTATCATATACTCAACCACGCGGTCTTCAAGGGACTGCTCTTTTTAACCAGCGGCAGCGTCCTCTACAGCACCGGGACCAAGGACCTCAACAAGCTCGGCGGGCTCATCAACCTCATGCCGGTCACCGCGCTGGTTGCGGGCATTTCGTCCCTCTCGATCTCCGGTGTGCCGCCCTTCAGCGGGTTCGCGAGCAAGTGGACGCTGGTGTCGACTTCGCTTCTCGCCGGTAGCGAGGTGCTCTTCCTGGTGATCTTCGGAATCATCGCGCTCTTTACCAGCGCCGTGACGCTTTCATGCTACGTAAAATTTTTCGGTATGACCTTCACCTCGGCGGGCGCCGAGTGGGGAGTCGGCAAAAAGGTGAAGGAAGTGCCCGCGGGAATGCTCATCCCGAAGCTCTTCCTCGCGGCGCTCTGCCTGCTCCAGGGGCTCATCCCCTTCTTCTACTTTCAGACGATCATCGGCATTTTCGCGAATTCGGGAGGGTCGATGGTCTCGGCGGTGTTCAGGAACCTGAATGTCCAGGACCACGTCTTCAACTCGGCCATGGGCGTATCGGTGGGCATTCCGGGGCTTTCGTCGGTGTCGTCGATCGCGGTTCCGGCGGTTCTCCTGATAATCTTCGCGGCGGCGTTTGGCTTTGCCGCCGTGCTGAAGCGCGCGGGCGGATCGAAGGAGCGCGAGGTTCCCACCTGGCTCTGCGGCTACCAGGACCTGCACGACAAGACCAGGTACCGCGACAAGAGCATGTTCTCCGCGCTTAAAAACCTGCTGCATTGGACCGGCGGGAACGTAAAGTAATTAAATAGGCCATCCTTATTAAACGAGGTGCGGTATGCCAGGGATTGAAGAGATCAAAAGCGGTTTAAATAAAAAGTTCAAGAATGCCGTCGTCGCCGTTGAGGAGCAAAACCCGACGAGGCTGTTCGTGGATATAAAAAGCGCAAAGGTGCGCGAGATTTCAAACGAGATCATCGCCATGGGCGGGCGCTACCTTGTGAGCATCGGTTGCGACAATATCAGCCGCGACGGGACGCTGGGCATGATCCACACCTTCGGCTTCGACAAGGACGGTATTTTTTTGTCCCTGCGCACCTCGGTCCCCGAATCGAAGCCCGTGATGGATTCCATCACGCCGGACATCCCCAACGCCGGATGGTCCGAGCGCGAATTCATGGATCTCCTGGGCATGAAGTTCACCGGGCACCCCAAGCCCAAACGGCTCATCCTCGCCGACGACTGGCCCGAAGGCGTGCATCCGCTCCGAAAGGACATCCCCTGGAACCTCATGCCGCCGGCCGCCGAGGACGTGGCCTATCAGCTCGACGAGTGCCCCGAGGGGTGCAGCATCGTCCCGGTAGGCCCCTATCACCCCACGCTGCACGAGCCGGCGCACTTTGCCGTATTCGTGGACGGGGAGACCATAAAGGGTAGCGATTACCGGGGCTTCATGACGCACCGCGGCATAGAGAAGCTCTGCCAGACGCAGCTTACGTATAACGAGATACCCTTTGTTGCCGAGCGCATCTGCGGTATCTGCGGCTCGGTGCACGCCACTTCCTATTCGCAGGCCGTGGAGCTGGCCGGCGGTATAAAGATATCGCGCAGGGCCGAGTACATCCGCACCATCATGCTCGAGATCGAGAGGGTTCACTCGCACCTCCTGTGGCTCGGGGTCGCCGGTCACCTCATCGGTTTCGACACGGTGTTCATGCAGTCGTGGCGCATACGCGAGCCCATCATGTGGCTGGGCGAGCGCATCACCGGCAACAGGAAGACTTACGGCATGATCGTCATCGGCGGCGTACGCCGGGACATCACCCCCGAAATAAAAGAAGACATACTGAATGTGATAGGCAAGGTGGAGGAGGAGCTCCTCGTCGTCCAGAAGGCCATACAGGGCGACTCGGCCATCCACAGAAGGACCAAGGGCGTCGGCTATGTTTCAACCGCCGACACGGTGCTCTGGAGCCTGGTCGGGCCCGTTGCTCGAGCAAGGAACGTCGATATCGACGTACGGCGCGACTATCCGTACGCCGCGTACGACGAAATGAAGTTCGACGTGCCGGTCTTCGATTCCAACGATGTATGGGCTACACTGCTGGTGCGCCTGCTGGAGACCTTCGAATCGATCAAGATAATACGGCAGTGCCTCGATAAAATGCCGAACGACGGTCCGATACTCACCGAGCTCGAGGCGCCGATCCCGGCCCTTAAGCATGGCCTGGCAGCCGTCGAGGCGCCCCGCGGCGAAGTGGTGCACTATGTCATCACCGGCGAGAAAAACGCCCCGGAGCGCTGGCGCGTGCGCGCCCCGACGTATCCGAATCTCCAGGGCGTGCCGCTCATGCTTCTGGGCAACCAGCTCGCCGATGTGCCGATCATCATCGGGAGCATCGATCCGTGCTTTTCATGCACTGACCGGATGGAGATAGTGGACCTGCGATCGGGCGCCGCGAAAACGGCCTCCCGGCGCGAGCTTGAAGAGCTTTCACGGAATAAACGATAGAGGAAAGCGTATGGACATCCTGATAGCCGTGATCAACGTATTGATTTTCCTGGCGCTCGCCCCGCTCTTCGAGGGCGTTGTGCGAAAGCTCTATGCCAAGGTGCAGTCCCGCATGGGCCCGCCGATCTTCCAGCCTTATTACGATCTCCTGAAGCTTCTGGGCAAAGAGACGCTTTCGGCCGGCAACTGGGCGTTCAGAATCGCGCCCATGATGGCGCTCGCGTCAATTATAACGGCGGTGTCGCTTATGCCGCTCGGCTACACTCCCGGGTTCCTCACGCAGTACGGGGACATCATCACCATCATCTATCTTCTTGCGCTTGGCGGGGTGTCGGTGCTGTTGGGGGCGCTTTCCAGTAAAAACACCTATGCCATGGTGGGGGCGAGCCGGGAGATGGTCACCATGATCATGGTGGAGCCGGTGCTCGCCATGACCCTCATCCTTGGCGCGCTCAAGGCGAAGAGCCTCGCTATCGACGCCAGTATAGCGAGTTCGCTCGGCGGGTCCTACGGGTTCTCGATGGTGCTTATGCTCGTCGTCTTCCTGATGGCGCTCCAGGCCTTCGTGGCCAGACAGCCCTTCGACATCGCAGAGGCCGAGGTCGAGATAATGGAAGGGCCCTTCATCGAGTACAGCGGCCCCGGGCTCGCCCTCTTCAAGTACTATATGATGATCAAGCAGATGTTCTACGCGGCGCTGTTCGTTGCGGTGTTTGTGCCGCTCGTCTATACGGGGTATTTCTTCGTCGATGTGGCGGTTCAGCTTGTCGGGATACTGGTGGTCTTCGTGCTCATCGCCCTGCTCGGCTCGACCAATCCGAGGCTGCGCATCGACCAGGCGGTGAAGTATTACGCGATATTGATCGCCGCATCGCTCGTGGCCGTCGGGTTGTCGGTATATGGAATATAGCCGATTGAATCCCCTCAGCCTCCGGCGGCTCCCCTTTGATAAAGGGGAGCCGCTGAGAAGGGACTGGTTGATCGACAGGAGCCCCCTTTGCCAAAGGGGGCGGGCCGGAGGGCGGGGGATTTGATTATGCAGGTCGGTTTAAATCTTGAACCCAAGGAGAAACACCGTGTGGCTGACAAGTAAGATAAAGCAGGTTTTCATGGTGGCAAAACCCGGCGTGGTGACGCTCCGGTATCCGTTCGAGCCGCGCCCGGCTCCAGCGAATTTCAGGGGGCAGCCATACTGGGATCACCACAAGTGCATAGGCTGTGGCGGGTGCGCGGCGCACTGCCCGGCGCGCACGATACTGGTGCGTGACCTCTGTCAGGAGCTTCGGGTCATGTTATATGACGGGTCGCGCTGCACCTACTGCGCGCGCTGCGCCGACGTGTGCCCCGAGGACGCCATCACCATGACCGAGAGCTTTGAACTTGCGACCGGAGACAAGGAAGATATCAACGAAACCATGGAGCTGTTCATGGCCACTTGTCAGCGCTGCGGGCGCTGTTACGACCACGAGACAACAAACGTGATCGACCGCATGTCGAGAATCGGCTTCAAGTATGACAGCATCGAGATGAGGGCCGTGGTGCCGGTTGGCTCCGAGCAGTTCGATATGAAACTGTACGAAAAGACCGAAAAAATCAAAAGGCCGGAAAAGGCGGGAGAGTAGCCATGCTTGCTAATCTGATCAAAAAGGCGTTCCTAAAATCGCTGTGGGTGTATCACTGCAATGCGGGGGCGTGTAACGGCTGCGACATCGAGATCCTGAACGTCCTCACTCCCTATTACGATATCGAACGGTTCGGCATGAAGCTCGTGGCCTCTCCCCGGCACGCCGACGTGATGCTGATTTCCGGCGCGGTGACGAGGCCCACGCTTCCCATCGTCAAGAAGGCGTATAACGCCATGCCCTCGCCCAAGCTGGTCTTCGGCATTGGTTCGTGCGCCGTGGGCGGCGGCTGCTGGTTCGACTGCTACAATGTAACCGGCGGTGCGGACAAGGCCGTTCCCGTCAACTACTACATTCCCGGCTGCCCGCCGCGCCCCGAGGCGATCATTTACGGCGTTGCCCTCGCGCTGGGCCTGGTCGAGAAGAAGGTCGCGCCAATAGAGCTCAAACAGATGGAGTTCCCGATCGATATGTACGAGCGCAACAAGGCCTGGGAAGAGCGAAACGTAATTTACAAATTAATTAAAGATTAGAAGATGAAAGATTATAAGATTTCGGATGGCATGATGACCGGTTCTCCGGAAGGGGGCTTCACGCTTAACAAGTCTTCGAATCTTGAATCTTTAATTCGCAATCCATAATTTTTGGAGCGTGACATGGCAAAGAAGATACTTTTAGTGGACGACGACAGCGACCTGGTGGCGAGCCTTTCGCAGGCGCTTATGATGAATGGTTACGACGTATCCATAGCCAATAGCGGGGCCGAAGGCCTTGTGAAGCTCCTCGAGGTGCGGCCGGACCTCATGATACTCGACGTTATGATGGAAACCGACACGGCAGGTTTTGAGATAACCTATCAGATTCGAAGCCAGAGACCGACCTCCAGGTACAAGGATGTCAGGGAGACGCCCATCGTCATGCTGACGGCGATCAACCAGGTCACCAACTCCAGGTTCTCGCTTAGCGAGGGGCAGAGTTTTCTTCCCGGCGTCAATGATTTCCTCACCAAGCCGGTCAAAATTGACGAACTCCTGGGAAAAGTGAAAAAGTTACTATAGGCCAAAAAAGGCCTTGCCCTTTGTCCGCCTTTCGATAGACGATATCAGGCGGTATATCCGATTAATCAGGGAGATATCGAACGGTATCTCCCTTTTGCGTGGTGGATGCTTCGATGAAAATTCGGCATATAATTTTCGTTCTTCTGGTTGCGGTGGTCACAATCTCCTGGTATAACAGCCAGAAATTGTACCGCTGGTATCTGACGGCCTATTACCAGCGTTTCCTCGGCGAGGACAGGGGTAAATCGATAGAAAAGGCCCGTGTTCTTTTCAGGGAAGAGCGGTATGACGATCTGCTCGGATACATCGATCGCCTGATGACACTTTACCCGGCCGATTACGACCTTCGCCGCTTGAAGGGGCTTTCCCTCATCAAAACGGGACGCAGATCGGAGGGGGCCCGGATGGTGATCGCGTCCCTCAGGAACAACGAGGATCTCAATGCCATCGGGAGTGTCATCGAGATTCTTTTCGAGGAACGGGAGTACGCTGACCTGGCGGATATCCTTTCCCGCCACCGCGTATCAGGAAATTCATTCCTCCTATACGTACATGGCGTGTCGCTTTACCATGCGGGCCGCCATGCCGAGGCCGAGCGGCGCCTGGTGGAGGCGGGCAGGGCCGGAAAGCGCGACTACGACACGCTGTTCCACCTCGGCCTTGCGCAAGAGAAGAACGGTAGAATCAACGAGGCACTCGCTACGTTTGAAAGCGCGTACGAGCTCAATCCGGTCCGCACCGAGGCCAGGGGGGCCATGGTGCGCCTTTATCGCATAACAAAACAATACCACAAGGCGGAAAAGCATTTTGGGAGGTCTCCATGATCGATCGTTTTTTCCATCCCGACGGTGTGGCCATAATCGGCGCCACCGACAACGCGGCCAAGGGAGGCTACCATATTCTGCGAAACACCCTGGCCGGATACCGGGGGCGTGTGTATCCTGTCAATCCGAGGTACGGAGAGATCCTCGGTACCTCGTGTTACCCCGATGTTGCCTCAATCCCGGAAAACTTCGACCTTGCCATTTATTTTATCCCGGCGAAATATCTGCCCGGCACAATCCGCGAATGCGCGAAAAAGGGAGTGAAGGCGATCATCATCGAATCCGCGGGTTTTTCGGAGGTGGGCGAGGAGGGCAGGAGGCTGCAGACAGAGTCGGTCAGCCTGGCCCGGAGCTTCGGCATACGCCTGTGGGGGCCTAATTGCATGGGTCTTCTCGACGGGCATTCAAGAAACGTCTTTTCGTTTATGTATACGGACAGGTGGATGACGCTCATGAAGCCGGGAAAGGTTTCGCTCATCGTGCAGAGCGGCATGCTTTCCGCGGGTTTTCTCATGATGATCCTGGAGCGCGGCGGCATGGGCATCGCGAAGGTGTGTTCGATCGGCAACAAGTGCGACGTCAATGAGACGGAGCTCATGGAATACCTTGTCGCGGACGAGGAAACCGGCGTTATCGGCTGTTATCTCGAATCGATCGTCGACGGGCGGAAGTTCCTCGAGATCGCGCGCTCTACATCAAAGCCGATCATTGTACTGAAGGCGGGAAGGAGTGAACAGGGGGCGAAGGCGGCGGTGAGCCACACCGCAAGCCTTTCCGGCTCGGCGGCGGTGCACGAGGGGGCGTTCCGCCAGGCCGGCATCGTTCAGGTGTATGATGTACACGAGCTCATGGACTTCGCGCGCGGATTTTCAAAAATAACGCCGTGCGGCTCGGACGGCGGCACCGCGGTCATTACCTTCTCGGGCGGGGCCGGCATCGTGACCTCGGACCTTCTGGCGGATTGGGGAGTTAAGCTCGCCGAGTTCGGGCCCGAGACGATAAGCGCGCTTGCGGAGGTGTTTCCCCCGTGGATGAGGCCCTCGCACCCGGTAGACGTATGGCCGGCGGTTGAATTAAACGGCCTTGAGCTCGTGTATAACAGAGCCTTCGAAGCGGTCATTAAAGACCCGAATGTCGATTCGGTCATCATTGAATCGATCGCATGGAACCTGTCGAGCCCCGATTATCTGGTTACCGCCGGCGAGATGCAGAAGCGCTATCGAAAGCCGGTCGCCCTGTGGCAGATCGGCCCCAGCGAGGCGAATGAGCGCTATCGCTCTGTTGCCGAGGAGGCGGGGATCCCGGTCTTCGCCGAGATCAGCCGATGTGCCGCGTTCATCGCCGGCGTGAAGGCCCATTCGAGGAAGAAAGCAGGGATTAAAACCTCTTGAGCTTCTCGTGCTCGAGCGCGCACTTCTTCTCCTTTTTATCTTTGTACCATCGGTAATAATCGAGGTCGTGCGCCGGGACCATGATGCAGTTGTGGTGATCGTAATAGTCCCGGTAATGGTTCAGAAAATGTCCGAACTCGTGCGTTGCGTACAGTGCTATGACGTCGGTAACGAGCTCCGCGGGCGTCTCCTCCCCGCGTTCGGCGACGAAAAATCCGTCCCGCGAAAGAAAGGGATAAGTGAAAATGACGCCGGACGCGCGGTAGGCGTTGTGAATGTTTTCCTCGACCAGTCCGGTGGTTATCCCATAGCGAAGCGCCACGTAGATCGGGATATCGACTTCCATGTCGGCCATGATAGTGTTGGTAAAGATGAAGTGGGCACCCTCGAGATGGCGCAACGCCATGTCCCAGAACGGATAGGTGAGCGTACTATCGTGCGGTGATTCCGCCAGGCGGGTGCCGTCCGATGTTTTAATGTTCTGTATCTTCCTGAGTTTTTCGACGTACTGCCGGTAGATGTGCGACGAGATCTCCTTTCGGTCCTTGTATCGCTTGAATCCGGGGACGTGTTGTTGCAGTGTCGTTTCCGGGGCCGAGGAGACGAGTTCGTCGATGTACTTCGCCAGGCGGCCGCGGTCGCCCTCGCTGTCGATATCCAGCAAACTGTTTTTAAGCTGGTGCATCATCGGCAGATCGTCGAGCCTTTTCACCTCCTCTCTGAATGCCTGCATACTTTGATTCCCCTGGATGAAAAAGCTAACCCTGTAGCCCAGGTACTCGTCTATGTAGTTTTTGCAACGCCCCAGCATGTCCTGAAACTCCGCTTCGGAGAGCGCCGGCAGGCGCGGATCGATGACGTGCCGTATGACGATCGGATATTCCCGGTCGACCGGGAGCTCCCTCAGTGTGGAGTCGCCAAGCGTGGCGCAGAACGCAAGCAGGATAAACGCAAGGAAGGGGTATAGGCGGCTTTTCATATCGTGTACCTCTATTCGAAGATGAAATTGAAGGTATGCCTTCCCCGGGGTATTTCAAGCGAAATTACGGGCCGGTCGGATGCAAAGGGTCGTCTATTGGGAAGAGTGGAATGTTTCCGGGCCACGGCGCCTTGCTTCAACCGCTTGTTCTGTTCATCCCCGTTTATCAAATACCGGATTAGAATATTGACAAATATACCGGATCGCTCTATCATCGTCCGACGCGGTCAGTGAAATAATTATCTTGACAGGCCGCGGGGAACGTCCAGGCTGGGTGCCGCGTGAGACCGTACGGATACCAATGAAGGCATTTCTACAATACATCGGACGGAACCTTTATTTTTCACTGAGGGAGATTGTCAGAAACATCCTGCGAAGCCTGCTGTCGAGCTTCGGCATCATCTTCCTTATCGCTTTCCTCGTGCTCTACCTCTCGCTTCGGCAGTCGATCAAGGAATACGTCGGCGGGACGCTGTTCGGGACGCTCGACATCAACGAGATCGTGGTCTCCCCTCCCGCGTCGGGCGCGGGTGAGCTCGTCAGCATGGGCGGGCGATCGGAAAAAATCGCCACGGACAGGGTTAGGCGGATACGGGCCATTCCCGGAATCGGCGAGATCAATTCCATAATACGGATGGAGTACCCGGCGAAGGTCAAGCTCGAGATGTTCGGCCGTTCGGTCAGGGAATATATGCCGGTCTACGGTATCAGCCCGGCTTTTCTGCGAAAGTCAGAAACCCGCTGGCGCCAGTTCGTTCCGGGCGCTGAGATTCCGGTCATAGTGCCGAAATTCGTTCTGGACGTCTTCAATAACCTGGCCGCCGCGCGTGGCCTTCCGCAGCTCGGGGAAAAAACTCTTTGGGGCTTCCCGATGGAGCTTGTGATCGAGACGGCTTCACGCGGCGCCCCCGAACGAAAGAAGTACGATCAACCGGCCCGTGTCTTCGGTTTCAGCGCGGAATTGCCGCTGACGGGCCTGGTAGTCCCTTCCGACTTCATCACGAAGTTCGCCGCCGCGCATGCAGGCGATCCCGCGGCCATCAGGCCGGGTTTTTCGTACGCCCAGCTCGTCGTTACGGTTAAAGACGTGAGGGATCTTCCGGCAATCAGTAAAAAAATCCAGTCGCTGGGGCTCAAGGTCGAATCGCAGCAGGAGATCGCGGCCAAAACCAACAAGGCGCTTGCCGTCATCGACGGTTCGTCGCTGGTTATAATGGGCATTTTCCTTTTCCTGACGGTGATCGCGATCTTTAATTCCTACCTTACCATTGTTTACAACCGCAGTTATACCTTTTCGCTTCAGCGGGTGATCGGTGTTTCCAAGGCCCGCATCATCCTGACGTTCGTTTTCGAGGCCGCCCTGATCGGGGCGCTCTTCGGCTTTATCGGCTATTACACGGGGGTGATGGCCATCGGATATTTTAAGCATAATATGCCGCACTGGGTCCCGGTGCTCAAGGGGCTGACTCTGAGCGTGGACTCCGGGGGGCTGTTGCCCCTGGCGGTCGGGCTGTCGGCGATTCTCTCGTCGGTTTCGGCGTTCATTCCGGCTGTATTTGCGTCTAACATGAATCTTTTCAGGGCGGTGCAGAAATAAAATGCGTGGAGCGGGCGGCGAAAAAACCGGCGGAGAACCGGCTCTTCTCTCGATAGAGGGCGTCAGCGCCTCGTTCGGGAAACGGAAGATCCTCGACGGGGCAAGTTTTACGGTCGAGCCCTCGTCCATCGTGGCGATTACCGGGCGCTCGGGAGCGGGGAAAACGACGCTTCTGGGTATCATCTCGGGACTTATGAAGCCCGACAGCGGCAAGGTCGTCTATAAGGGGCAGAACATCCTGAAGTGGGGCGATTTCAAGCGCTCGCGCTTTCGCAACCGGGAGATCGGCTTCGTCTTCCAGTTCTTCAACCTGCTGCCAGACATGACGTCGTACCAGAACATATTCTATCCGGCGATTATAAGCCCCAGGTCGCGGAACCTGAAAGAAAAAGTCGACTACCTCGTCGCATACCTTCAGCTCGAGAATATCCTGCACCAGTATCCGGCGACCCTTTCGGGAGGCGAGCGCCAGCGTGTTGCGATTGCCCGCGCGATCATCAACAATCCCCGGGTCATCCTGGCAGACGAGCCCACCGGGAACCTGGACGGGCGCTCGGCAAACGATATATTGAGCCTGTTTAAAAAACTGAGGGATGAAAACGGCATGGCGATCGTCATCGCGACCCACGACAGCCGCACCGTCGCCAACGCCGACGTGCATTTCAATATCGATGACGCGCAACTGAAGCGGATAGAGCCGCCGGAGCGCAGAAAAAGATCGCGCCGCGGTCGATGAGCCGCGGCTTGAAGCTCTCAAACGTCGGAGGATCATGACTGCGGGCAGAATGTCGGTGCTGTACAAGGCGATCATCATCGTGTCGATCGCGGTCTTCAGCCTCGCGCTTCGTATGTACAGTCTCAACAGCGATCCGCCCGATTACCTGTCATGGAGTGCCGCAATCTATGTCGACGAAGGGTACAAGGCGCTCGATGCCCGGAATATTTTAAAGTACGGCGCCCCCCGCTGGAGCGAGCACGACAGCTACCGCGGCCACCGCGACGAATCCCCTGTGATCCATGCCGTCCAGCTCTGGATATTCGAGACCTTCGGCATTAAAATAATCAACCTCAGATATTTCAATATCGCCGTTTCGGTGGGAATCATAGTACTGACGCTGTTTGTACTTTCTTTTTTCTTCAATAAGCGTACGATCTTTCTGCTGGGGCTTGCGATGTCCATCAACGTTATACTCCTGTTCCACAGCAGAATAGCGCTGTACGAACTTCCCATGGTGTTTCTATGCGTGCTGCTTTTTCTGCCCATGTTTTTTTATCTGAGCCGCATGGGTCAAATCGACCGGGCGGGACACATCCTCTTCGTCTTCGCCCTGTCACTTGTGGTCGTCCTTGTCTCCTGGCTGGGGATGCGGATAAAAGGTTCGTTCGCGATATACATTGGTTCCGTGCTTGCGGCCTTCGCTTTCGCCGCGATCCTGCCGTTCTTTAAGAAACGCACGCGCTACCCGCGCATACTCGATCCCAAAAACCTGTTTCTTATGGCCATCGGCGGAATCCTGCTGGTGTCTTTTATCCTCTATGTCTGGCAGGCGAACCTTGGCTTTCAGGTGCGCTACCTGGGGAATCCGTTCATACTCCTTGGTAAAATCTGGTTTCTCGAGATCATCTATCTGCAGCCAAACACCTTTCTCATGGCGGTGTTGTGTACAATCGCAGTTATAAAAATACTGGGCAACAGGCGCTATTTCAGCTATAATCGCGAGCGTTTTCTGCAGTACCAGATCGATGTTTTTTTCGCACTCCAGTTCATCTTTTCGTTCCTCGTCGTTTACATGTCCTCGTACAGTCCGCTGCGCTACTTCCTCTTTTCCGAGGTGTCGATACTGTTCCTCGCGGGGCGGTTCGTGGCGAATTATGATGGTGAGATCAAGATTCTGAATGAGGGGAGGAAGCGCCCTAAAAGCGCGGCCCGCTCCCTGATCATTTTCGTGCTAATGTTCTATATCGCCATCCAGTTTGTCATCTTTCTGGTAATGCTTTTTTTAAGCTACGAGACCAGAAAAGTGATCTTCGATGATTTCTACCTTAACCTGACGAAGGGGGTCCTTGCGGGCCCAGGGGCGTCTTTCGTATTCATCCTGATCGCGGTCGTTCTGCCGCTCGTTTTCTACCTCGCGAAGAACTACGACGATTTCGTCGCCTTTATACAGAAGCATATAACCCCGAAGATGATGATTTTCCTGCTCATCGAAGTGCAGCTCATCTACCTGCTCAGCTGGCAGTTCAACCGGACAACAACGATTCGTGATGCGATGGATTTCGTCAACACACTGCCGGCCGGCTCCGTGATGATCGGGGACTGGGCCCCCATGCTCTGTTTCGAAAGCGATCTCAAGCCCATATATTCAAACCCGGACGACCGGCGGAATGTCGGCAATATTCCGCTGCTTCGACCCGATTACGTGGTTGTGAAGTCGCACAAAAATGAGGAAGCGAAATACAACGAGTACGTTCCCGGACTCATTGAGCCCGATAATTTTATTTACGGTTTCAAGGTGCAGGCATTCGATATCAAAATCTACCGCGTGGATAAATACGCGAAAAAACCGCGCGCGCCGTGATCAATCATTCATAAATTTTTTCGTCCACCTCGCCGGCGTTGGGCGCGTCCTGTTCCACGTCGCGGACGTTTTCCTTTGAAAAAACCTTGAAGTATTCCTTGTACCATTCATTCTGGATGATGAGCTGCATGATCTCGTTGGTGCCGACCCATATCATGGAAAGCCGAATGTCGCGCAGGATGCGCTCGATCGGATAGACATTGGTGTAGCCGATGCCGCCCATCACCTGCATGCAGTTGTTCACCACCTCCCACGACGCCTCGGTGATGAACTTCTTGCTTTCGGAGACCATGCGGCGGAGGCGTCCGGGATGCACCTTCGCGGAGTCTATGGCGCGCGCGGTGGTGTAGGCGATCGAACGCATGGTGTCGAGCCTCTGGACGCAGTCCGCCACGCGAAAACCGACCGCCTGGAAGTTCATAATGGGCACGCCGAACGCCTTGCGCATCGATGTGTACCGTGTCGCGATCTCGACGGCGGGCCGTACGGAACCGATGGTCATCGCCGCAGTGCCGAGACGCTCCGGGAGCATGTTGGTCTGGAATACCGGGAAGCCGCCATTGATGCCGTTGAGGGCATAGCGTTCGGGCACGCGCACGTCGTCCAGGATGACGCGTCCCGCGCC
Organism: Spirochaetota bacterium; assembly: GCA_035477215.1. Lineage (NCBI taxonomy): Bacteria > Pseudomonadati > Spirochaetota > Spirochaetota bacterium. Next base: position 117,201 of record DATIKU010000014.1, read on the forward strand.
GCCGCCGCGCACCCCCATGAGGCCGTAGATGTATTTTGATTCGACACCCTTCGTGCGCGGCACCATGAAACAGGTCATACGCTGGTGGGCAGGAGCTGACGGATCGGTCACCGCGTAGACCATGAACCAGTCGGCGCCCTCCGCCCCCACGATGAAGCGCTTCTGGCCGTTAATGATCCAGTCGCCGCCGTCCTTACGGGCCGTGGTCGCCGCGCCGAAAAAGTCCGATCCGCCGCGCGGCTCGGTGAGGCATTCAGCAGCGTACACTTCGCCCCTGAGGAGCGGGACCACTATTTCCTGTTTCAGTTCCTCGATACCGTAATTGACAATGGCCTCGCAGACGATGTCGGCGCCGACGCCCCACAGGCAGGCCAGACTGTAGCTGGCCACGCCGATCTCCTCGGCCACCATGGTATCGTCGACCCAGCCGAGTTCACGGCCTCCGTATTCTTTTGGAAGTCTGATGCCGAGCAGCTTGCGCCTGCCGGCCTCTTTCAGGTATTCTTGGGGAAACTGTATCTTTTCCGCGTCCATGTCGAGGATCATCTCTTTGGGAACCCAGTTGGTGAAAGCGCGGGCCTCGTCGCGAAGTTTTAGTTGCTCGTCGGTGAGTAGAAAATCAAACATGAAGGTGCCCCCCTGTATTATAACAAAATGTTATAATATTATAAATACTTGTTATATTTTGTCAACCATACTGTAATTATTTCCGGGTTTAGCCGGGAAATGACGGCGCGAGGATCGGGGAGCGGATTATCATGAATTTTTATTGAACTTTCAGGCTCAAAATTAAATGCTACCAGTTAATCCGCGGGAAACGGTTGTATGGGATTCAAGGAAATCGGAAAAAAGATCCAGACTGCGCGCGAAGAGAAGGGCATGACCCAGGCTACCCTCGCCGAGGGCCTGGGCATATCGCAGGCCGCCCTTTCAAATTATGAGCTGGGCAAGCGCCGCCTGTATCTGGGAAAGATTCAGGCGGTCGCAGAACTGCTCGGCAAGAGCGTCGATTATTTCATAGCCCAGGAGAAATTCTTCGAAGGCGATGAGCGGGATGCATCGAACGGGCGCGAACGATTGCTCGGTTCCCTCTACGAGCGTACGGTCCGCCTGAGCGACGGGAATCTGCGGGAGCTTGAGGGTTTCCTCGATTTCCTTGAGTGGAGGCGGAAAAACAATGAATAAACCCGGCATGCTCCAGAGCGATGAAATTCAAAGGGCCCGGGAAACCGGGAGGAAACTCGGCTCCACGCCGGAGCACTCCGACATGGGCCTGTCCGACGCGGCGCGCCGCCTGTTCGCGGGATTGTCCGCGGCGAATTACCATGCCCTGCTTGTCCCACAAACGCATGGGGGCGGGGGGCTTGACTATGCGACCGCCGGCCAGATCTACGAGGAACTGAGCTATCATGGGATCGGCTTCATGCCCACCCTGCTGACGAATGCGCATTGCGCCGAGCTGTTGAAAATAGCCGGCAACAGGCAGAGCGAACAGGGCTTTTTGAAGAAGATCGGGAGCGACGGCCGCATCTTCGGTTTCTGTCTTACCGAGGAAGATGCGGGCTCCGATATTACGGGCATCCGCTGCATGGCCGACCAGGCGGGGGACGGATACGTGATCAACGGCGAAAAGTCCATCGTGATAAATAACAGCATCGCCGATTTCTTTATCGTGATAGCCACCACGGATTTCTCGAAGGGAAGGGCGGGTCTCAACGCTTTCGTAGTGGACGCCTCGTCGCCCGGCGTGGAGCGCGGTGAATCGGTCAGGGGTTTTGGTTTCGGGAACAGCGTAATCGGGAAAGTCGGATTCAGGAACGTCGCAATCCCCCGCGAGAACATGCTCGGGGAGGAGGGAAGCGGGTATTTTCTCGTGATGGAAACCTTCGACAAGGGGCGGCCGCTTGTCGCGGCCAGCTGTGCCGGCGCCGCCGGGAGGCTCCTTGATATTGTAACGGCGCATGTGCGCCGGAGGGAGCAATTCGGAAAACCGCTCTTCTCGTTCCAGGGGATATCGTTCAGGCTCGCCGACCTGGCCACGCGGCTGCGGGCTTCGAGACTTCTTTACCTCGACGCGCTTGCGCTCATCGACGAGGGGCGCGAATTTACCATGGAGGCGTCGATGGCCAAGCTTTTCGCCAGCGAAACGCTCCGCGACCTCGCCGAGTTCTGCCTTGAAGCGCTCGGTTACCGCGCCTTCGAGGCCGATTCCGAGGCGCGAAACATTTTCAACGACGCACAGCTCCTCATTTCGATAGACGGCTCATCCAATGTCCAGAGAATGGTCATCGCGTCCCAGCTTTAATCCGCGGTACGGCATCGCCGCTCTTCGCTTGGTTGCCGGCGCTTGTTCCACAGGTGGGGGGCGTCGATATCGCCCGGAGGCCTGTTGTGTATCGCCATACCGGGCCGCGTATCGCATCTACGTACATCTGCCGGAGTATATCGAAAAAACGCAACGGCGAACAGAAACGCATTCGGTCTTTGAAAGGGCGGCGGCACGACTCGAGAAATGACACCTCGCTGGAGGTGGGCGCCGGATCGGCCTGCGCGGTGGGCGGCGCCGTTTCCCCGACCGGGTGCAGCATATTCCCGGAGCGTGCGACCGCGGAGATGAAAGCGCGCGTCATGGCCGTAACGCCGGTCTGGACTATGGTAAGGGACTCCGCGGCGTTCCATGGCCGCTCGCGGCCGGCATTCGGGAAGCCGGCGCAAGCGGCGCTGTGAGCAGGATTGAGGCGGTGCGAAGCGCCGTTAAGATCCACGACTGTGGTATCGAAAAAGAATTTATTATTTCACGTGAACGGTGCACTGGCCTGTATCCGGCGGCGTCAGTGGTCGGCGAAGTGTATCGTATCGATTGTACGGTTGCTTAGAAGAGCTTTTTTTATTACTTCCATCCGGACGATAAGTCGCCGTGCGGTTTCGTCGTCGGCGATGGCGGCGGAAGTCTTCGCCCGGAGGGCGTTGATCTCGTCGGCGATGGCGACGGGCCGGATGCTGCGAAACATTCGACCGGACCGGTGGCGGACGATTTCATTGACGGTTCGGATGGGGACTATCTCGAATCGCGGGCGGATGGACCTGTCGTGCCGTTCCAGGAAGAGCGTTACGATCGCCGAGTCGCGCGTGCTGAGCGCGGTCGCGGCGCCGATCGCGTGTTCGCTGGACTGGTTGGAGATGAAGTTGCCGAGGCTGTGGAAGATGTGGTACATGCGGCCGTCGGCCGCCGTAAACCGATCGACGCGCTGGAGCACATGCGGATGGTGTCCGATTATAAGGTCCGCGCCATGCTCTCCATATTCGCGCATCAATGCGGCATCGGCGGCCAGGGGAACGGTCACGTATTCGGCGCCCGCGTGCACCGACATGACGATAAAATCAGCGCGCGCCTTCATCGCGTCGATCTGTTCGAGCATCAGCTCCTTTTTATAAAAATTGTTAAGATAAAAACGGCTGCTCGCCCGTGGAAACGCGGTGTTGACGACACCGGTACAGGCGATAAGGCCGACGCGGATGCCGTTCTTCTGGAATACATATCCAGCGGCCGCCTCTTCCATCGAAGGGCCGCCACCGACGTATCGGATTCCATAACGCTTCAGGTGTTCGAGCGTTTCAAGCGCGCCCGCTATGCCCTGATCGAGGATGTGGTTGTTCGCGATCGTTACGAGCGATATCCCGGCTTTTTTAAGCGCGCCGAGCACCTCTGGCCTGCAGTTGAAAACGTATGGCCTGCTCTCGAACGGGGCCGATACCGGAAACTCCAGATTTCCGAGCGTGATATCAGCCGTCAGCAGCCGAGGGGCGATCAGCTCGAACAGGTAATCGAACCCGCCGTTGTTGGCCGATTCGCCCGGGTTGCCGGATGGGATGTCGTTTAGGCGTGCGCAGGACTTAACGGGTATATGCATGATGATGTCGCCCACGAAGGAAACGGAAAGCCCCTCCGGCGCCCGGCGGCACGACTGAAGCAAAACGAAAATGAGCAGGACGGCCAGGGCTGTGCGGGTTGTTTTAGGCATGATTTGAAACGTAATCCCCTCTAAATCGATCGGGCGGCTTTCGGACAGCAAAGCCCGATTGCTCGTATAAGTCAAACGAATTGATCGACGGTGCCGCAAACCGATGGAGAGCGAAACACGACGAATTCGGATATCGGGGCGTGAATTAAATTTCGGGGAATACGCCGTCATTGCGGGCCCCTGCCGTATCGGGGCCCGGCGCTCTCCTTTTATGCTAAGCTTTTACAATTAACTTCCCGCCTTTTAAGATCGCCGCGTCGCCGGGCTCCTTGCGATGACAATATGTTCACCCCTGATTTAAATTCCCACACTGATGTCGCGGGTCGGGCCGGGCGATTAATGTGTTGACAGAAGTGGGGTCGCTTCTATAATGAACAAATAAATAATATATTCATTTATTTAATGTGCGTGCTCCGGGACCAGGTGAAATCCGCCCCGTTTCCGGATTGCGCGGCGGGTTTAACTGAAGCATGAGAAAGAAGGAAAAACAGGAAGCGATATACGAGGCCGCGCTAAGGGTGTTCGCCCGCTATGGCTTCAAGAAAACCACGGTCGAAGACATCGCCCGCGAACTCGGCATGACCAAGGGCAATCTCTACCTGTATGCCCGGAACAAGCGCAAATTGTATGAGAAGACGGTCGAATATGCCATGCTCCGCTGGCAGGCCCGGGTGCGCGAGGCGGTGGCGCTTGAAAAGGACGCCCGGTCGATGTTCATAACGATGTGCAACAAGGCCGTCGAGTACCTGGCGATGGACGAGAATTTTCGCCGCCTGCTGGTGCACGACCCTGAGATATTTCCGATGTTTCCCGTCCGGGACCCCTACGAGCGGATCAACAGAAACTCCATGGCCATGATCAGGTTTATTCTGAAAAAGGGCATGGCGGAAGGAGACTTCAGGAAGGTAAATCCGCGCACGACGCCGAACGCGATATTTTCCATATATAAGATGTTCATAATACGGATGTACATTCACCCGGAAGGAAAGGAGATGCGGAAGGTCTTCGAGGAGACCCTCGAGCTCCTGACGCGGGGGCTGTTCAGGGACTGATACTATTTACTCAGGGAGGCGCAGAATGGCACAGGCGGTTAAATACTTAAGCACCGAATGGCGGGACGAGGCCGAAAAGCGGCTGAAGAGCGAACTCAGCCCGGAAAAAATGAACAACATCACCTCTTCCATGTCCAATATCTACCAGAATTGCCCGGACGGAAAGACCCGCTACCTGTTTTTCAAGTTCGAGGACGGAAATTTCGCAGAGCTTGCGATAGGTGACGGCGAGCCGCCCGCGGCGGAATTCCGGATCAGCGGTGATTACGAGGTTTTCGCGAAGATTTCGCGCGCCGAGCTCGGCTCGCAGAAGGCGCTCATGACCGGAAAGCTGAAGCTCAAGGGCAATATGATCAAGGCACTCAAGCTCGCTTCAGTCGCAGACAGGCTCAACAAAGTCCTGTCGAAGATTCCCGCCGAGTACTGATCGCGCGTCGAAAGGCTTTGGATTATACATTTAGAGAGGTGAACAGCATGACATCACGTATAGAAAACAAGGGGCCGTATTTTATAGATTTTCCGGCCCGCATAAAAAGCATACAGGCCGAGATGGCGAGGCAGAATATCGATGTATACCTCGGCTCGCGCCTGCGCACCCTGTCGTGGACGCTCGACGCGTTCTGCCCGTGGCGGAGCTTCGTGGTTATTCCCGCCCAGGGAATGCCCGCGGCGTTCAGCTTCGTCATCGACGCCGCGCGCATCGCCGACGAAACCTGGATCGACGAGGACCGCGTCTATGGCTTCGTTCCCATGGGCGGGCAGGACCAGATAGAGCTCATAAGCGACTTCATAAAAGACCAGTTAAAGGGAGGGAAGGGCCGTGTCGGCATCGAGAGCGGAATGTCCAATTACCTGCCCGAGGGCTGGCTTACGCACTACGAGTATCAGCGTTATTCGGAAGCGCTCGATGGGTGCGGGCTGGTAAACGCCCATTCGATAGTCGACGCGCTTTCGATCGTCAAGGACCCGGGTACGATCAACCGTTTCCGCGAGGCCTCGCGCATCGTGGACGTCGGACACAGGGCAGTGTTCGAGGCGATAAAGGACGGCGGATGGAAGGGCATGACCGAAACGGAGATTGCCGGGCTCGCCGCGCTCGCCATGCGGCGCGAAGGGAGCGAATGGGAGTGGAGCTTCACAGGCGGCAACGAGATCGCCGCGGGATACCGCACTGGCCTTGCCGGAGGCGCCTGCACCCCCGCCACTCGAAAAAAACTCGCAGCGGGCGAGCCACTCATGGTCGACATTCATTCCATGTTCATGCTGGGCCTGGGCGACCACTCGCACAACTACCTGATCGCGCCGGCGACCGACCGGCAGCGCTGGCACGCCAGAAACTTCGTGGACATCGTCGCACTCACGCTCAAGACCTATCGCGCCGGTATAACTCCATCAACGCTCGCCGATGCGATGATGGCATTCGCCGAAGAGCGCGGTTTCTCCGACTACATGGTGCCCGGGTTCGAGCATGGAATAGGCATGATGGGGGACGAGTGGCGGATCGGACTAAACGACGGTCCCTTCCCCTACTGGACCAATCCAGACCATGTATACCGCGAGAACGAGGTGCTGATCTGCGCCATGCAGTACGCCTGTCCGGAGGAAAACATCGGTTTTCGCTATGAGAACCCGATCGTTATCATGAAGGACGGATGCGACGAGATGTCGAAATTTCCGCTGGGGATCGAGGAGATTCGTTGAAGGCGCGGATGTCGCGCGAAGGCGCGGATGGCGCGGATGTCGCGTGAAGGCGCGTGAAGGCGCGGATGTCGCGTGAAGGCGCGTGAAGGCGCGTGAAGGCGCGTGAAGGCGCGTGAAGGCGCGTGAAGGCGCGGATGTCGCGTGAAGGCGCGGATGTCGCGGATGGCGCGGATGGGTATCCGCGCTTTCATGCGTTCTTCCTGACCGTCCCCTTGTGGTGATACATGCCGGCGTCGGCCATCCGGATGAGTTCCCGGATTTTCGGGAAGGGGCCGGCGGCGGTGCCGTAGGAAAAGCACACGGACGGTCCGTCCGCCATGGCGAAGCGTGAAAGCTTTTTCATCTCGCGCGCGAACCGTCTCTCGATTTTTTCCACCTGTTCGGACGGTGCGGGAACTATCGCGAGAAATTCGTCGCCGCCGATGCGGAAGAGCATGTCGTTGTATCGCAGGCGCGATTTTAAAATTCTTGATACTTCTTTCAACACCTCGTCCCCCAGCGGATGCCCGAAACCGTCGTTGATTTCCTTGAATTTATCAACGTCGACCATGACCACTACCATGGCCGGTTCGGTGTCGTAGCGCCTGCGGCGCGGGGAGGCCGTTTTTTCCGCTTCGGCAACAACCTGGTCCAGTTTCGCCCGATTGAAAAGACCGGTCAGGGGATCGGTAAGGCTGCGCTGAAGCGCCTGCTCGTAGAGCGCCGAGTTCGCGAAGGCGATCGCCGCGTAATCGGCGATGGCCTGGAGGATCAGGTGTTCCATTTCGGTGAAAAGTCCCCCGGTGGTGCGGTTTACCAGCTCGATGACGCCGTACAGTGTGTCACCGAAAACGATCGGCACGGCCATCACCGATTTCGTTTTGAATCCCGTGGCCTTGTCGACCCTGTCGCTGAACCGCTTGTCCCTCGATGTGTCGGGAACGAAGATGGAGCGCTTCGTCCGCGCCACCGTGCCCGCTATCCCTTCGCCCATTCCCAGCCGGATGTTTTCGACGGCTTTCGCGTCGATTCCCTTTACAATAACGAAGAAAAGTTCGTCGGTATTGGGGTCGAGCCGCATGAGGCTCCAGTTCTCCGCGTCGAAGAACAGGTGAATCTCTTCCATTATGGAGTCGAGTATCACCCCGAATTCGAGGGAGGAAGTTATGATCTTGCCAATGTTCGAATAGAGCTTTTTAATATTTAAGAGTTCTTCCATCGCTCTCCGTTTTAAGGGTCGAATATCCCGCATGCACAGGGGATGGAAAGTATTGTGGGAGAGCCGCTTTTTTGCAATGATATTTCCGGGCATGGGCCCTCACGCGGACGACGCGCCGGACCGGTATCGGTTTTCCGCCTTCGGCGAGAGCGGCCCCGGGCGAAAAAATCCATCCCCTCCTTTTTGTTTGATTATAATTTCGGGGAAATCCGCCGATAAGAAAACCAGGGGTTGGGACACCGTGCATAGAGACATAATCAGCGTGGACAAGGGGAGCGATATCATGAAAAAAACGGCGATGTTCCTGGCGTGCGGCGCCTTGCTGGCGCTGGCGGGTATGGAACTCCATGCGCAGGAGGCTCCGAAGGAGGCCGCAAAAGAAGCATCTGGTAAGAGCCTCGGCGCCGTTGCGGACGATATAAAGTTTGAGAACGCCCTGCAGTTCTACTCCATGGGCGATTACCGCAAGGCCCTTCAGATGTTCAACGAGTACCTGGAGATATATCTCACCGGGGCGCATCGCAGCGAGGCATTGCGTCATGTCGCCCTGATCCACTTCGACCGGTTCGAGTACGAAAAGTCGATCCGTGCCTATACCGCCATCCATGAGGAGTCCAATAACACCGAGGAAGGCATAGAGGCGTATTACAAAACAGGCATCTGCTATCAGAAGATGGGTTACGACACCAGGGCGCAGGGCGTATTCCGATCCATAATCGAGCAGTATCCATATTCGACCTATGCATATCTTTCCAGGATACAGATAGACCTGCTCAAAATAATAGAGAAGTGAGCGGTCCGGTGAATAAAGCGCGGCGTCCTTCAAATTTTCAGCGGCAAGCGGCCCCTTCGTTAAAAAAAGATAATTTGTTGACAGAAATCACGGGGTATTCGAGTATGCGCTTTCCGTAATGTGAATTTCGGCTCCTATCGCCATTATCAAATGTGAATGGTACCGATGGCTGGCGGGGGCGTTAATTAATAAAATGAAGTTCACGGCGATACGCTTACCGTTTTTTTATATATTTTAAACGGCAACGAGCTATTATTGTGTTACATTAACTATAATCGCGATTCATTGTAGACGGCGTCACTGCAGCAAGATGGGCCAACCCCGTCCTATAACCGCCAACAGCACATCGCGCCGGTTCCTGATTGTGCCATAATTACGGAAAATACGTTTATCCAGGGGAGATTGATATATGCCTTTACAGAAGTTGCGAAATATCGGAATCGCCGCGCATATCGACGCGGGCAAGACTACGCTTACCGAGCGGCTGCTCTATTTTACCGGCTCCACGAGAAAGCTTGGCGAGGTGCATGACGGCCAGGCCACCATGGATTTCATGAAACAGGAGCAGGAGCGCGGCATCACCATCGCCTCGGCGGCGATTTCCTGCCAGTGGAAGGACTATGCCATCAACATCATTGACACTCCCGGGCACGTGGATTTTACCGTGGAAGTGGAGCGTTCCCTCAGGGTGATCGACGGCATGATCGGCCTCTTCTGCGCGGTTGCCGGTGTCGAACCTCAGAGCGAGACCGTGTGGAACCAGGCCGACCGTTACAAGGTGCCCCGCATCGCGTTCGTCAACAAGATGGACCGCGTCGGCGCCGATTTCGACGAGTGCATCAACCAGATGGAAAAGTACCTCGACGCCAACCCGGTCCCCTTTCAGGTGCCCATGGGTGCCGAGGAAAACTTTCTGGGCGTCGTCGATATCGTTGAGCGGAAGGCCGTCATTTTCAAGGAGTTTGAGCGGTTTGTTACCGATGTGCCCGAGGAGTACAGGGAGAGATGCGAAAACGCGCGGCGTCACCTGACGGAGAAGCTGGCGGACTTCGACGAGGACATCATGCAGATGTACCTTGAGGAGAAGGACATTCCGGCGGAGTTGATAAAAAAGGCTTCGCGGTGCGCGACCATAAAGATGCTCTTTACCCCCGTTTTTTGCGGGGCTGCATATAAGAACAAGGGCGTGCAACTGCTCCTCGATGCGGTCCTGGACTACCTCCCGTCGCCGGTCGACAAGGGCGCAGTAGTCGGCATGGATGTCAAGGACACTGAAAAGACCCAGACCCGCCATCCCCTGCCGGGCGATCCGTTCTGTGCGCTGGCCTTCAAGCTGATCCACGATCCCTATGTGGGGCAGCAGACCTTCGTCCGGGTTTACTCCGGCAAGCTCGAGAGCGGCATGCAGGTGTTAAACGGCACGAAGGGCGAGAACGAACGCATAGGCCGGATAATGCGCATCCGCGCCAAGGAACGCGAGGATATTACCAGCGCCGGTCCCGGCGATATCGTTGCGCTTATCGGAATGAAGCATACCAAGACCGGCGATACGCTTTGCGATATGCGCCATCCGATCGTGCTCGAATCGATCTATATTCCGCCGGCGGTCATCGATCTCAAGGTGACTCCCCCCTCCAAGAAAGAGGAGGAGAAGCTCGGAATAGCGCTCCGCAAGCTCGCCATGGAAGACCCTTCATTCACCATTCGGGTGGACGATGAGACTAACGAGACGATAATAAGCGGCATGGGCGAGCTGCACCTCGAAATCATCGTTGACCGGCTAATGACCGAGTTCAACGTGGAGGCGACTGTCGGTGAGCCCTCCGTGGCTTTCCGCGAAGCCATCAAGCACGAGGCACAGGCCGAGGTTAAGTTCGCCAAGCAGACGGGCGGGCGGGGGCAGTACGCGCACTGCGTGATGCGCATAGAGCCCAATCCTGACAAGGGCTTCGAGTTCGTCGACCACACCAAGGGCGGGGTGATTCCGCAGGAGTACATGCCTTCCATTAGAAAGGGCATTGAAGGGGCGATCGCCGACGGTATTATCGCGGGATTCCCCGTGGTCGACGTGAAGGTCGTGGTGCTTGACGGCAGCTACCACGAGGTGGACTCCTCTGACATGGCGTTTCGTACCTGCGGCTCGCTGTGCTTTAAAGAGGCTTTCCGGAAGGCGTCGCCGACCCTGCTCGAACCGCTAATGAAGATGGAGATCAACACGCCGGACGAATACATCGGCGAAGTCATCGGTGACCTCAACAGGCGCCGGGGCAAAGTGGAGTCCATGCGCAGGTTCCGAAAGGGGGCGCAGAAGGTAAACGGCTTCGTGCCGCTTATGGAGATGTTCGGCTACGCGACTCAGCTTCGCAGCCTTTCGAGCGGCCGCGCCAACTATTCCATGGAGTTCTCGCGGTATGTACCCCTGGGCAAGGAAGTCCAGGAGAAGGTCCTTAAGGCGATTCAGGAAAAGAAGCTTCAGAAAGTGTAGTCCCGCCGTGGTCTGCGCGTAAACTTCTCAGTATAATACCCTGGGGAAAAGGGAGGCGGAAACGCTCCCCTTTTCCTTCTCTCCGTTTTGCCCGCCGCCCTAATCGTTGTTGCTTTAATCATCACGATGCAGTACCATTATACACGAAGGCATTGAGCGTCACGGCGAACCGTGCATATCGGGCGGATATCCCGAGGGAGGCGAGTATCATGCGCAGGAAGAGGGCGGCGCAACTGATGGCGCGGCATGCGCCCGATGTAGATGGCAAAAAGATCCGGATACGGACGCTTCGCCCGCATGACCATAAAAACCTCCTCCGAATGTACGCTCATTTTGATCCCAAGCACGTCGCTTTCGGTCTGCCTCCGAACGAGCGGACGCTTCGGAGGCGATGGGTCGAAAACCTGGAGCACGGCAGGCTGAACGTAATCGCGCTGTCGGGAAGGCGGATTGTCGGTCATGCGTCCATCATCGATGTGCCGGATGAGGATTTCTGCGAGTTTATCTTTTTCGTGCACCAGGACTTCCGCGGGCGCGGGATAGGTTCGGCCCTGGCCGGGGATATCTGCCGCAGGGCGCTGTGCCTTGGGAAAAAACGGATATGGCTTATGATCGAAAGCGCCAACGACGAAGCCATGACGGCCCTTTTTCGCATCGGGTTTCGCATCAGCGGCGTGCACGGAAGCGAGTACGAGATGGATCTCGACCTGGAGCCGGTGGCGGCGATTCTCTGCATGTAGCCATGGGTGCGACGATATTTAACAAAAACGCACAAAGCGGGTATGGCGGCCCGTCAGAATCCGAGTAGTTTCCCCGCGTTGTAAAAAAGAAAGCAAACCGACCAGGCCAGAAGCAGCTGGTAGGCCAGGGAGATAAACGCCCATCGCCATCCGGCCTCCCGGCCCATTACCACCACCGTTGCCAGGCAGGGAACGTACAGGAGCACGAAGAGCATGAACGTGTAGGCGGTAAGCGGCGTAATGCCGTACTCGGGCCGCCGTATCGACTGAACGATGGGCTGCTGCGCGCCTCCGGCTCCGTCCCCGGCATGGTACAGCACTCCCATGGTGCTCACCACGACCTCCTTGGCGACAAAACCGGTTACGAGCGAGATGCCCATCTGCTGGTTGAAGCCGAGGGGCTGCATCAGCGGCGTGAGCATGGAGCCCATGCGTCCTATCATCGTGTTACGCTTTTCGAGCGAGATCTTTTCAACCTCGAGCGATTCCAGCTTCGCATCGAGTTCCGCCCGCTTCGCCTCGATGGTTTCGGACGGCGCTCCGCCTGCGCGCGCCCTGTCGATGACACGCGCGCTGTGGGACCGGAGCGCGGAGATGCGCGCGTCGAACTCGTGCGCGATATCCGGCGACTTAGGGTACTCGCCCATAAACCAGATCACCACCGAAAACGCGAGGATGATCCCTCCCATCTTCCGAAGATATTGCGACGAGCGGTCCCACATGTGCAGCAGGGTCGATTTTATGGTGGGGATGCGGTAGGGCGGGAGCTCCATCACAAAAGGCGTGGATCCGCCGCGGAAGAAGACGCGACCATACAGCTTTGCCGAGACAAAGGCGAGAAGGATGCCGACGAGATAAAGTGAAAGGATCACCGAGCCCGCGTGATCGTGAAAGAACGCCCCTGCGAACAGGATGTAGACGGGCAAACGCGCCGAACAGCTCATGAAGGGATTGATGAGAATGGTGAGAATCCGGTCCTGCCGGTTCTCAAGCGACCGTGTGGCCATGATCGCGGGGACATTGCAACCGAATCCCATGATAAGCGGGATGAACGACTTCCCGTGCAGGCCCATGGTATGCATCACCCTGTCCATGATGAAGGCGGCGCGCGCCATATAGCCGGTATCCTCCATTAAGCTTATGCCCATAAAGAGGATAAGAATGTTAGGCAGAAACACTATGACGCCGCCCACGCCGCCGATAATCCCGTCAACGACAAGGTCTTTCAGCGGTCCCGCGGTCACAAGGCGTTCCACCGCAAGACCGAGATGGTGCACCCCGTTCTCGATCAGGTTCATCGGGTATTCGCCCAGGGCGAAGGTGAGATAAAAAAGGGCCCAGAGAAAAAGGAAGAGGATGGGAAAGCCGAGATACCGGTTGGTTATCACCCGGTCTATTTTATCCGACACATCCACCCTGCGCGGCGCGGTCTTCTTCACCGATTCGCGCACCGCCCCGGCGATGAAGCCGTAACGGCGGTCGGAGATAATGGTCTCTATGTCGTCATCGAAGTGCCGCTCCAGGACGGTACGGCTCTTCGCTACCTGCTCCATGACAATTTCGTGGCCGGGGTACGCCTCCAGCTTCTTGACCGCGTCGGTGTCGCGTTCGAGGAGGCGCACGGACAGCCAGCGCGTGGAATAACGCCTTCCGATCGTTTCGTCCTCCCACATTTTACGCTGAATCGCGCGAATCTCCGCCTCCACGTCGTCGCCGAAGGGGATGTGGATGTGGCGCGCGGTATCGTCGGCTCCCTGCGCAACCTGGACGATCCTGTCGAGCAGCTCGGCGATGCCGATGGAACGCGTGCCCACGGTCTTGACCACGGGCATACCCAGCAGCGTCCCGAGCCTTTCGGAGTCGATCACCAGGCCCTTGTTCGCCGCCTCGTCGAACATGTTGAGCGCAATCACCGAACGGGCGCCGATATTGATGAGCTGGGTCGTAAGGTACAGGTTGCGATCGAGGTTGCCGGCGTCGACGACGTTGACGATTACGTCGGGGCGGTCGTCGATGATGAAGTTGCGCGTGATGATCTCCTCCATGCTGTACGAGGTAAGGCTGTAGATTCCGGGGAGGTCGATGACCCTGATGGAGGCGCCCCCGTGTTTTAGGCGTCCCTCTCGTTTCTCTACGGTGACTCCGCTCCAGTTCGCCACCTTCTGCCTGGCGCCGGTGAGCGCATTGAATATTGTGGTTTTACCGCAGTTGGGATTGCCCACAAGCCCGACGGTGATTTCCCTGGTCTTCATCGATGGTCTATTCCTTGCCGTGCCGCCGCCCGTGCCTGCCGTGTTCGAGGGGCCGGACGATGATGTTCCGTGCCTCCTCGACCCGGAGCGAGAGGCGGTAGTCCTTAATTGAAAGCTCTATGGGGTCGCGCAGCGGCGCGTACTTGATCACGGTGATTCGTTCCCCCTTTCGGAATCCCATGTCGATCAGCCGTTTGCGGAGGGGGGAGTCGCCGAGCACCTTGACGATTGCCGCCGACCGGCCCTCCCTGAGCTCGTTCAGGGGGACTTCCTCCATCATGATCTGGAGCTGGTCGGTCCATTCGCGTTCCGACCCGTGCTCGGCATCGTGGAACTCCACCAGGCGGTACAGCCTGCGGCAGGCCTCGGGCGAAAGGTGGTGCTCGATACGGCACGCTTCCTCATCGGCCGAACTCTGCTCCATTCGAAGAATTTCTCCGAAGAAACGCTTGAGGAAGGAGTGCTTGCGGTACACCAGCTCCGCCACCTGCTTTCCCTTGCCGGTGAGCTCGATAAAGCCGTATTTCTCATAATGGATGAGGTCTTTTTCGCGCAGCTTGTTCAGCGCGGCGGTGACGCTCGGCATGGTAATTTTAAGGGTCTTTGCGATGTCCTTGACCCGCACCACCCGGTTAAGCGAGGAGAGGAGCGCTATGGTTTCCATGTAGTCTTCCATGTTGGCCGAGAGTTCGGTGCTCTCGAAGAATTCTTCCTTGCCCGCGCTATCGTCGCCCTGCTTCATGAGTTGTTCCCCCGTTGGTGGATATAGGGACTACGCTAAATAAATTAGTCAAGTCTAATATATGGATACTGATATATTTATCAACTATATTTATTGTGAGCAGGTCCAACTGGCGCCGGGGCGGTGTCCGCCGTCCGCAACGCACGGGTGGCGGGCCGATGGTGTCGGGTTTTCCGTCCGCGCGAATTATAATTTTCTTTCATTTCGCCCGGGTTTACATGAAGATACGCCTGCAGGCGCTACAGTTATGGTGTGAGGTTCCATCGGCGCGAAATAGGTGGAATCATTTCCAGGAAGGAAGGACGGCGCATATGAAAACCGTCGGCGACTATAAAGAAAAGCTCGTTTCGGTCGACCAGGTCCTCGAGCTCATCAAGCCTGGAAACCGCATTTTCCTCAGCAGCGGGCCGGCCATTCCGGCGCTGACCGTCAAGGCGATCGTCGATTCGGACGAAAAGAACCTCCTCGACCTCGAAATTATACAGCTCATCACGCTCGGGGATTACCTGCCATCCGACGCCAGCCAGACATCCAAGTACCGGCTCAAGACGTTCAATATAGGGGAAAGCATTGTACGCGACATCGGCGAAGGCAAGGTGGACTTTATTCCGGCCAACCTCCTGGAGATACCGCTCATCCTCTCGTCGGGGGCCGTTGGGGTCGACATCGCCGTCGTACAGACGTCGCCTCCCGACAGGCGGGGCTTCATCAACCTCGGCGTGGCCGTGGACGTCGCGAACATCGCGATCAAGAACGCCGACCTCGTTATCGCCGAGATCAATCCGGCGGTGCCGGTCACCTATGGTGAAACCAGCATCCACGTAAACCAGGTCGACTTTCTCGTCGAGAGTTCGCTGCCGCTCCTCGAACGCGAACGGACGAAGTACGATTCTATCATGGAGCGCATCGGCTGGCACATTACCAACCTGATCGAGGACGAATCAACGGTGGTGCTTCACGCCGGGAGCATGTTCGACGCGATCGCAAAGAACCTCCGCTCCAAGAAGCGACTGGGAGTCTACACGCACGTGATCTCGGACTGGGTGATCGACCTTGTCGAGTCGGGAGCGATCTCGCTCGACCGCGGTCGCGTCAGCGGGGGCCTGGTCACGACAAGCTACTGTTACGGCACGCGCGCTCTTTACGATTATGTGGACCGTAACCCGGTTTTCGAGTTCCATCCGATTGCACGCCTGGTCAATCCCTTCGTGATCCAGCGCCTCTCACGCCTGACCAGCATAATGAACGTCAAGCGCATAGACATTACGGGCGAGTCGGTGGTGTTCCATTCGGGCGACAACCTGCTTTCGGGTTACGAGAGCAAACTCAACTTCGCCATAGCCGCCGCTTTCACCAAACAGGGTAAGGCGATAGTGGCGCTCAAGTCGGTCGACCCCGAGGGCAACAGCAATATCGTGATTGCCCATGAGGAGGGCGAGCGGGTGAGGGCCACGCTGGGGGCGACGCGCTATGTCGTGAGCGAGTTCGGGGTGGCGCGCCTGTTCGGCAAGTCGATCCGCGAGCGGGTGCTGGCCATGATCGACATCGCGCACCCCTCTCACCGGGAAAAACTCCTGGTCATGGCCAAAAAGTACGGCTACGCCTATCAGGACCAGATATATGTCTGCGACACTACGTGCAGTTATCCGCTCGACATGGAGACCGTTAAGACATTCGGCGGGGGCCTCGAGCTCAAGCTGCGCCCGATACTCCCCTCCGACGAGGACATGATGCGCAGGCTTTTCTACCATTTTTCGGACGAGTCGAAGTACCTGCGCTATTTTGCCAGGCTTTCGATTATGCCCCACAAAGAGATGCAGAAGTACGTAAACATCGATTATGAAAAGACATTCTCTATCGTGGGCATTTTACAGAAAGATCGTACCGAGCGGATCATCGCCGAGGCGCGCTACGCCTATCACGACAGGATCGACGCGTACGAGATGGCGTTTATCGTCGACGAGGAGTACCAGGGGCGGGGTATCTCGACCTTTCTGCTGAACTACCTCATAAAGATCGCCCGAGACAGGGGAATAAAGCGGCTGACGGCGACAGTGCTCCCTCAGAACGACAAGATGCTGAGGGTCTTCGGGAAAGGGGAGGTCAAACCGAAATCGATTTTGGCCGACGGGGTGATCGAACTGCGCTTCGAGCTATAGCATTGAGCGCGCCGTTTTAGTCGTTTCGTCGATGATGAAATCGCCGAACACCGAGGGGGCCTCCACCTGCATAACGCGAAGCATCGCCAGGCACACGGCGCGTATCTCCCACTGAGCGCCCCGCGCGCAGCGCAGCGCAAAGACGTGCCGAAGCTCGCGGAAATTGGCCGAGAATACGATCTCGCTTTCAAGCGCGTTCGGAAGCACGAAGCGCGCGTCCTCTTTTTTTATTCCCATCTCCCGCAACCGCCTGTAGGTGAGCCGCGCGTTTTCAAGGAACTCGTCGAAGAGCGCGCCGGCTTCGTCGTGCACCTGGACATCGGGCGGTACGACATAGTTGAACTCCTCCTCGCTCACGTAGCGCTGCGATTGCTGCGAGAAGCTCGCCACGCGGTGGCGAACCAGCTGGTGCGTGAACGCGCGCGAGGCCCCGCGTATGCGGAAACTCGCCGAGGCGTGCTCGAGTATTGAGTGATGGCCGTTTTTGATGCAGCGGCGGATGAAGTTCGCCTCGCTCGTGTCGTCCATCTTGTCGAAGGAGAGGTAGCAGGTACGCCCCGCCTCCTCGATGAGCTTTTCGGCGCGGGGGGTTACGGAGAGCAGGGTTATTTCTGGTTCGGTAATGCGCATAAACGGACTATATCTTCATTCCCGAGAACCCGAGGAACGCCATTGCCATGAGGCCCGCCACGATGAAGGTGATGGGAAGCCCCCTCAAGTTTTCGGGTATGTCCGCGATCTCGAGGCGCTCGCGGATGCCGGCTATGAGGAGGAGCGCCAGTGTGAAGCCGAGCCCCGCGCCGAGGCCCTGCACGACGGCCTTTAACAGGCCGAGGTCGCCGGAGAGAAAGCCGGCCTCGGTATTGAGCACGGCCACGCCCAGCACCGCGCAGTTGGTGGTGATGAGCGGAAGAAATATCCCCAGCGAGTGATAGAGCACCGGCGACACTTTTTCTATCACCATCTCGACGAACTGTACCAGTCCCGCGATGACGAGGATGAACGCGATTGTGCGCAGGTACGCGATGTCGAACGGCAGCAGGATGTACCTGTAGATTAGGAAGGTGAAAAACGAGGCCATCACCATCACGAAGATGACGGCGAGTCCCATGCCCAGCGCAGAGTCGAGCTTTTTGGAAACGCCCAGGAAGGGACACAGGCCCAGCATCTGCGAGAGCACGTTGTTGTTTATGAAGATGGTCGATATAAGTATGACGAAGAGAGCCTTTATCTCCACGCTGTTACCTCCTTTTCCGCGACTTGAGCGCGTTCATGCCCCACAGCATTATGCCCAGGGTAAAAAAGGCCCCCGGCGCGAGGGTCATGATGGTGGCGGGCTCCATGCCGGGAATGAGGGTGTAGCCGAAGAGCCTGTTCGATCCAAGGATCTCCCTGAAGAAGGCGAGTACCGTAAGTGTGAGGCCGAATCCCAGCCCCATGCCCAGCCCGTCGAGGACCGAGGGCAGTACGGTGTTTTTCGAGGCGAACTCCTCGGCGCGTCCCAGGATGATGCAGTTTACCACGATGAGCGGGATGAAGATGCCGAGCGATTTATAGATGTCCGGCTGAAACGCCTTTAGCGTCAGCTCGACGATGATGACGAAGGTGGCGATGATGGCGATAAAAATGGGTATGCGGATGTGCGACGGAACCATCGACTTTATAAGTGAAACGAAAATGTTCGAGAAGATGAGCACAAAGGTGGCGGCCATCGTCATCCACAATGCGTTCGACACGGATGTCGAAACGGCGAGGGCGGGACACAGGCCGATGCCCAGAATGAGGATGGGATTTTTCTCCCACAGCCCTTTCGAGAATTCCCGGTAGTAGTTCATCGTACGGGTGCCTCCTGCGCCTTCGCGTGTTCGTCGAGCGCCATTTTCAGGGTCCTCACGCCCTCCTCGATGCTGTCCTTTACGACCCTGGTGGTGATGGTGGCGCCAGTTATTGCCGAGACGCTGTTCTTCCGTAAAAGTTCGTCGCGCATCGCCTCGTTCCAGTCTCCCTTCTTGACGATTTCGATTTTTGTGGCCGCGTTCAGCCCCTTAAACTGTTCCTGGAACCATGGAGACGGCGCTTCGCCGCCCTCGTGCGCCCTGCCGGTTATCGCCTGGAAGAAGGTCGCGCTGCTTGCCGCCTCGAGCACCCTGTCGCCGAGGCCGGGGGTTTCGGACTGGCGGATTATCGAAATACCAAGCACCGTGCTTTTTTCGTCAACGCCCACAATGGTGCGGATGGCCCCGCTATACCCTGGTTTTTCCGCGATAAAGGCATAGGCCCTGATTGTCCTGTTCCCCTCGGTCTTCTCGCCGATCCAGTAGGTGAAGTTGTATCCGTCCCCCCCGGCGCTCCGTTCTTCTCCGATCGAATAGCCCGGAAGCACGAGCGCGAGGGCGTTTTCCTGTTTCTGGCGCTCCTGTTTCTGGATGATGGGGTAGGTGATCGCATTGATGTGCGAAAGCGCAAAGGTCGCTACAAATGCGGTCAGCCCGAGAATGAACGTCGATCTGAGTATGGAAGCATTCATCTGTGCGCCCCTTCACGCGTGTTTCGTTCCGAAAACCCTCGGCCTGGTGAACCGGTCGATGAGCGGCACGGTGGAATTCATCAGTAAAATCGAGTACGAGACGCCTTCCGGGTATCCTCCCCACAGCCGTATAACACAGGTGAGCACGCCGCAGCCCACGCCGAAGACGATCATGCCCCTCGGCGTTACCGGTGAGGTGACCATGTCCGTCGCCATGAAAAAGGCCCCGAGGAACAGTCCCCCCGAAAGAATGTGAAAGAGCGTCGCCTCGGCGGCGTACGCGAAGCCCGTAAGCGAATAATAGGCGAACATGATAATGGCGACCGTGCCGATGTAGGTAGCCGGAATGTGCCAGGAGATGATGCGCTTGTAAAGCAGGAGGAGTCCTCCGACGAGCAAAAGCAGCGCCGATGTCTCGCCGACGCATCCGCCTATGTTTCCGATGAAAAGCGATTTGAGCATTTCGGGGGTGAAGAGCGTGCGGTACACGGCATCGGGCGCGACCCCAAGGTCGGCGAGGAGCCTGGGGCCGTCTTTAAGGGCGCCGAGCGGCGTCGCCTGGGTGATGATGTCGTAGGCCTGCTCCGGGAGCCCGGCAACGTTCGAGGCCGCCTGCGAGAGCACGTTGGTCGGCTCAAAGCGGTGCCAGGTCGTCGTCATGTGCACCGGCCACGAGGCCATCAGGAGCGCCCTGCCCGCCAGCGCCGGGTTGAAGATATTGAAGCCGATGCCGCCGAAAAGCTGCTTGGCGACGATTATCGCGAACGCCGCGCCGATCGCTATCATCCAGAGCGGTGCGTTGGGCGGTACGTTGAACGCCAGAAGTATCCCGGTTATTACGGCGGAGCCATCGGTGACCGTAACTGGTTTTTTCATTAGAAAGCAAAAGGCCGCCTCGGCCGCCACGCACACCGCCACCGAAACGGCGGTCAGCAGGAGCGCGTTCAGACCGAAGATGTACACCGAGTACGCCACCGCGGGGGCCAGGGCGAGCACCACCAGCCACATGATCGATTCAAGCGACTGGCCGGCGTGGATATGCGGCGCGTTCGACAGCAAGAGCCCGGGGGCTGCTTTTTTCTCATCCTGCATGGTCGTTGTTCACCCCCGGATAACCTATTCTTTCTGCCTGCGGCGCAGCTTCTCCTGCGCGAGTTTGATGAAGTGGTTAAGCGGCCTGCGCGAGGGACAAACGTACGCGCACGAACCGCACATGATGCAATCGAAGGGGTGCGACTGTTCGGCGAGGTCGAGCCGTCCCTTCTCGATGGCGTTGACCATGTCGGAGGGAACGAGCCCCGCCGGGCACACGGTCACGCAGCGCCCGCAGCGTATACAGGGCAGGTAGTCCAGGGAGCGCGCCTCTTCCCTCCCGAGTACCAGGATGCCCGAGGTGCCCTTGACCACGGGGATGTCCATGTTGTCGAGCGCCGTCCCGCACATCGGCCCGCCCATGATTATCTTGGCCGGCTCGGCGACGAGTCCGCCGCATTCCTCGATGACGTCCGAAACGCGGCTGCCCAGGCGCACCTTGTAGTTGCCGGGGTTCTTAACGCACGGTCCGGTTACGGTGACGTAGCGCTCGAAGAGGGGTTTGCCAAGCGCAACGGCTTCGCGGATTGCGAAGATGGTGCCTACGTTCTGCACGATGGTCGCCGCGTCCATGGGGAGTCCACCCGACGGCACCTCGCGACGCGTGAGGCTGTAGATGAGCTGTTTCTCGGCGCCCTGTGGAAACTTGGTCTTGAGCGTCGAAACCCGGATGTTTTCGGAGGGTCTGATCTCCGCGAGCTTTTTTTTCAGTGCCGCGATGGCGCGCGGTTTGTTGTCCTCCACGCCGATAAAGGCGGTGGTTATCCCGAGGATCTTCAGCGCCATGCGGACACCCTCGATGACCTCGCCGGGGAAGGTTTGCATGAGCATGTCGTCCACGGTGAGATAGGGCTCGCACTCCGCGCCGTTGATGATGAGCGCCTCGATAGGGCGGTTGCCCGGAGGGTGGAGCTTTACCTGCGTGGGGAACGCGGCCCCCCCGAGGCCGACAACGCCCGCCTCGGCAACGCGGTTGAGGAGCTCGAGGCCGCTCATCGATTCCCAGGCCGAGGGCTCGAGGGGCTTGCCCGAGGTCGAAAACGAGCCCTGCGCCTCGATCACCACGCACATTCCCCGCTTCGAATACACGGTGGGGTGCTCGGATATCCCCACTACCTTGCCGGGCACCGAAGCGTGCACGTTCGCGCTGATATAACCGTCGGCCAGACCTATGAGCTGGCCTTCGTGTACGATTTCGCCCGCCTCCACGATCGGCCTGGCCGGCTTGCCGATGTGCTGCTGGAGCGGGATGTAGCAGAGTTGCGGGACCGAGAGGTTTGAAAAGGCCTTCCCTTCGCTCTGGCGCTTGTTTTCGGGCGGATGTATCCCGCCCGAAAAGGTGGTAAGGGCCATGGATTACCCCCTGGTCGAATAGATCTCGTCTTTGATCGGGAGTTCTTTCCTGAGGTTTTTTATATATGGGAAGAGCTCGCCGGCGTCCACGAAGCTGTCGCAATCGTCCATGATACGCCGGGCGACCGTGAAATATTTATAGAGCTTTTCCTCGCCGGAGCGCTTCACCCATTTTTTCTTGAGGCACTTCACCCTGAGTACGTACCGGTCGGGCTCGGATTCATACTGGCGTATCACGATGCAGTTCTGACAATTTGCGCAGAAAATCTTCTCTTTTACCATCATTCACCTTCTTGACGCTGTGTTCGCGGTTGTCGGGCCTGATATTCTGTTAAAATCCATAAAAATTGTCGTAATACAACAAAGGAAGCCTCGTAACGCCGCGAAGCTCTTATATAGGAGCCGGCACCCCCGGGCGTCAAGAAAATTTTTTATTTTAGCGGGTATTTCGCGCACGCCGGTCTGTCCCGTAAAGTTCCCGTTGCGGGGGATAAAAAATACCCCGGCGGTTTTATTTTCTTTACAAAAAGCCTTTCCCAAATGGATATTTTAAACCGCCTCTATATCAAGCAAAGGTAACGCCGATGAAGGTCTTGCTCATAAATCCGCCCTATCCGTTCGAGGAATCACCCACTCCGCCGTTCGGGGTCATATCGCTCGGGGCGTACCTGGAGCGCGAGGGAGTCGAGGTGCTGGTCGAGGATTATATCGTACAGCCATATTCGCGTGCGCGCGTCCGCGAAGTGCTTTCCGCCTTCCGGCCGGACGTGGTCGGTTCCACGGCGGTCACCATGAATGTGAAGCGCGCGCTTTCCATACTGCGCGACTACAAGGAAGAAAATCCCAAAGTGATTGCCGTGATGGGAGGGCCCCACGTGAGCTTCGACGCCGACGCCATACTCGGCGGCCACCACTTCCTGGATTACATAATCCGCGGCGAGGGCGAGATCACCTTCACCGAAATGCTCCGCTCGCTCGAGACCGGTTCGCCCCCCGAAGAAGTGGAGGGCGTTTCGCTCCGTTCGAATGGCTCGGTGCGGCACAACCCCGACCGACCCCTCATCCCCGACATCAACGTGCTGCCGTATCCGGCGAGGCACCTTATCTCGCTCTCGCGCTACCGTGCGCTCGGCTTCCCCATCAACATGGTCACCTCGCGGGGCTGTCCCAACAAGTGCATATTCTGCGTCGGAAGCCGCATGGTGGGCCGCAAGGTCCGCTACCTCGACGTGCAGCGCGTTGTCGACGAGTTCGAGCTGTTGTCGACCATGCGCTTTCGGCAGATCAACATCGTCGACGACCTCTTCACCGCCAACAAGAATCGCTGCATCTCCATCTGCGAGGAGATCGTGCGCAGGGGCATACGTCACCGCTGGACCGCCTTCGCTCGGGTCGACACGGTGTCGAAGGAGCTCCTCAACTCCATGAAGACCGCCGGCTGCACCACGCTGTGCTTCGGTATAGAGAGCGGGAACCAGGAGATACTGGACCTCGTAAAAAAGAACATCACGCTCGAGAAGGCGAAGGCGGCCGTGGACCTCTGCAACGCGGCGGGGATCGAACCCATGACATCGTACATCCTGGGCCTGCCGGGCGAGACGCCGGAGACCGTTCGCACTACCATGGAGTTCGCCCGGAATTTAAGCCCCATGTACGGCTACCACATCCTCGCGCCCTTCCCCGGCACCGAGGTGCGCGAGAAGGCCGCCGAGTACGGCATGCGCATCCTCACCGACGACTGGGACCTCTACGACGCCAACCGGTCGGTCGCCGAGTCCGTCCACATGTCGCACGAGGAGATCGACCGCATCGTAAACGAGTTCAATGGGGGAATACGGCGCTACGTCGAGGCCATCGGCGAGCGGAAGAAACGGGGTGAAGGCATCTCGAGCACCGACGAGGACATGCTGGGAGGCATCCTTTCATTCGATTTCAGCGAGAGGCTCATCTCGGGACAGGTAGTGGAGCGGTACCCCGGACTTCCGGACGGGGCGACGGATAAAATTGTGATGTCGGATTTCGCCGCCTTTGTGGAAAGAGAAATCGGCTACGGTATCGCCGATGTCGAGCGCGAGCTCGCGCGCCTGTCGGCGCTCGAGTGCATCGGAATCGACCGCGCCGGTCCCGCCTCGAAGGTCGCCTGGGTTTAGGCCCGGGGGCGGGCGGCGACCACGCAATTCTTGGTGGCCCGTTTGCCTTCGTACATCGCCCCGTCGGCCCTGCTGATGTTGGCGTCGAGATCGATCGAGTGATCGTATTCGGCCACGCCAATGGTGACCGTCACCTTCAGTTTATTACCTTTGAACTCCGGCCTGCCCGCCTCGACGGCCGCGCGCAGCTTTTCGGTTACCGCCATCGTGCCGTCCATCGTCAATCGCGGAAATATCAACAGGAACTCCTCTCCACCCCAGCGCGAGGCCATGTCCTCCTTCCGCACCGAGGAGACGAGGATGTCGGCCACGCTTTTGAGGACCACGTCGCCGCCCTCGTGGCCGTGGGTGTCGTTGAACAGCTTGAAGTCGTCGATGTCCGCCATCGCCAGCGAGAAGGGCTCGCCGTGGCGGGACGAGCGCGACAGCTCGGACGAGAGGCGCTCCAGCGCATAACGGCGATTCGCCAGGCCAGTAAGCGGGTCGATCCGCGCCATCACCTCCAGGCGCGCGCGCACCCTGTTAAGCTCATCGTTGCGGCGCTCGAGTTCCTCCGCGTACGAGCGCAGGTCCAGGCGCGAGCGTCGCAGTTCGAGATGGGTCCGGATCCTCGCGAAGAGTTCGCGGGGATTGAAGGGCTTGGTGATATAGTCGTGCCCTCCCGCCTCGAAGCCCCGCACTATGTCGTTAGGTTCGCTTTTTGCGGTTATAAAGAGGACAGGAATATCGGTCGTCGCCGGTTCGTTCTTTAAAGTGGCGCAGATTGCATATCCGTCCATGCCTGGCATCATGACGTCGAGCAAAACGAGGTCGGGAAGTATTTCCAAGGCGCGCTTTATGGCCTGCCGGCCGTCGGTCGCGGTGTACAGGTCGTAGTCGTCCCTTAAGAGCTCGCCCAGCACACGAAGCGGGGTGGGGGCGTCATCCACGATCAGTATCTTTTCCCTGCCCATTCAGGAGCGTCCTCCATTCAGTTTTTTTTCCAACCTGGCGATAAGCGATATCGCCGACTCATTGTCGAAGCGCGCGAGCGCATTGTCAAGTTCGGCGAGGTCCTTGGGCGCGCGCCCCGGCCACGCTCTCTTAAGCGCGGCGAACGTGTCGAGCGCGCCGTAGCTCCCTGCGGCCGTTTCGCGTTGTAGCCGCGCGAGCAGCCCGAGCGCTTCTGCCGGTCCTGTCGAGGGAGCGGCATGTTTTATTTCGTCATCTTTCAGGGATGGGGCCCGGTTGGCAAGCACTACGCCGAGTTCACGGCCGAAATCAGAAAGCGGGGCGGCGATATCGGCGCCGCCGTCGGCGATCACCTTCTCGAGGGCGGCGGCGGACTTCTGCAGTCTGAGCGCTCCGAGCGTACCGGCCGAGCCGTTGATGGAATGGGCGAGCCGACGCGCGTCGTATGTCTCGCCGGCCTCCAGGTGCTTGCCGATCACGGCCGGGGCGTTCGCATAGAGATCACAGAACTGCGCGACGAGCTGCCGCAGAAAGCCCTCGTCGCCGCGCATCCTGTGCAGCGCGAACTCCATGTCAATTCCGCTTAACGCAGCCCCGGCTTCGGCAGGGTGTGTTTCCTTGACGCCGGCGGCGTTTTCAGCGGCCGTGCCGGGACCGAGCCATCGGGAAAGCGCGGCAAAGAGCGCGTCCGGGTCCACGGGCTTGGGCAGGTGATCGTTCATTCCGACCTCAAGGCACCGGTCGCGGTCGCCTCTCATCGCATAGGCGGTCATCGCCACGATCGGAAGGTCCCTGTAGCGCGCGTCGGCGCGGATCCTCGTCGTCGCCTCCAGGCCGTCCATCACCGGCATCTGCACATCCATGAATACAAGGTCAAAGAGTCCCTGTTCGAGCAGTTCGATCGCCCGGGCCCCGTCGACCGCCTCGACCACGTCTATGCCCTCGGGCTTAAGAAGTTCACGTACCACCTGGCGGCTGATGGGATCGTCTTCCACCAGGAGCACGGCCTTGCCCGTATATCGCGCCTTCGCCGCAACGGCCAGTTTGTCGCCCCGGACGCGTTCGGGGCTTCGCCCGCTGATTCCCAGCGCTTCCATCACGCTTTCGAGGAGGACGGAGGGAGTAACCGGTTTGGGCAGAACGCGTCGTACGCCGACCTTGCCCGAGCGCTCCCTGACGATATCGGGATCGTACGCCGAGACGATGATGATCTCGGGAACGCGCATCTTCTTTGAGAGGGCGCGGATGCGCGCGGCGGTTTCGATGCCGTCGAGGTCCGGCATCTTCCAGTCGATGAGGGCCAGGTCGAAGAAGCCCGGAGGGTTCCCCTCTATAAGGGAAAGCGCCTCCGCTCCCGAGCGCGCGGTCGTAACGGTGAACCCGAAAAATGTGAGGCTTTCGTCGAGTATCTCGAGCGAAGTGTCACTGTCGTCGACCACAAGGAGGCGAAGCTTTCCGAATTCCGCCGTGCGCCGCAGCGCCGGCTCGCCGGGCTTCCGCATCTCGAGCGGGACGGTAAAATAAAAGCGCGATCCGCTCCCCGGAACGCTTGTAAAGCCTATCTCTCCGCCCATGAGCTCCACGAGCCTTTTGGAAATGGAAAGCCCAAGGCCCGTGCCTCCGTAGCGGCGGGTGATGGCGGTGTCCGCCTGCGTGAATGACTGGAATATCTTTGCCTGATCCTCCACGGGTATGCCGATGCCCGTGTCGCGCACCGTGAACCTGACGGAGATCCGGCGGTCGGCACCGTCACCGGGGCGCACCGGCGCCTCGACGCGCAGCACCACCTCGCCGTGGTGAGTGAACTTGACGGCGTTGCTGAGCAGGTTGAAGAGCACCTGCTGCAGTCGCAGCGGGTCGCCGCGGAGAGCGAGCGGCATGCCCGCAGTTATATGCAGAAAAATCTCGAGTCCCTTTTCTTCGGCGGGGCGGCCGAGCACGGCGAGAAGGTTTTTCAAAATATCGTCGAGCGAGAAGTCGACCTCTTCCAGTTCGATGCGCCCGGCCTCGATCTTCGAGAAATCAAGCAGGTCGTTGATTATACCTGAAAGCATCTTCGCCGAAGCGCCGATCTTGTCGAGGTAATCGCGCTGCCTGTCGGTAAGGCCGGTCTTGAGGGCCAGGTGGGCAAGGCCGATTATGCCGTTAAGCGGGGTGCGGATCTCGTGGCTCATATTGGCGAGGAATTCGCTCTTAACGCGGCTTGCCTCTTCGGCGGCCTCCTTGGCCGCGCGCAGGGCGTCCTCCACCGCGACGCGGTCGGTGATGTCGGAGATCAGGCCGATGATCGCCTCCGTGCCGCCGTCGGTGTTGCGTATGGGCGTCACCGAGAGGCTGATCCAGATGATGGTGCCGTCGCGCCGTATGTAGCGCTTATCCATCTGGTACGCGTCAACCTCGCCGCTCTGCAGGGCCCGCAGTTTTTCGCCGCTGGCGCGCATGTCGTCGGGATGCGTTACCTCGGTGACGTACATTCCCTCGAGTTCGTCCACGGTGTAGCCCAGCATGTCGGCCAGGGCCTTGTTGACCTTGAGGAACCTGCCGTCGGCGTTGACGAGGTCCATGCCGGCGCCGGCGTTGTCGAAGATTGCCGAAAGACGCTTTTCTCGCTCGGTGAGCGCGGTTTCCGCGCTCTTTCTTTCGGTGATGTCGATGATGACTCCACGGGTTCCGCGAAGGAAGTCGTCGGGATCGATGGAGCAGGCGTTGACGATGACGGGGAAGGTCGTGCCGTCGGCGCGCATGGCTTCGAGTTCCAGGTTCAGGGCGATTCCGCGCGTCGCCAGCATTCTCCTGATTAAAGGCCACTTCTCCCGTGCCGCCGGTGAAAGAATGTCGACCGTTCGAAAATCCCCGGGGAGAATGTTCTTCGATGAAAAGCCGAACATGTCCATGGCGGCCCTGTTGACATAGGTGATTCGCGCCTCGGAATCGGACTCGTATATGCCTATTGGAAGAAGGTCCACCAGGTCGCGGAAACGCTCCTCGCTCGCGCGCAGGGCTTCTTCGGCGCGCCGGCGCGAGGTCACGTCGCGCAGCACCAGCATTCGCCCGGGAGGGGCGCCGGGCCGTGCCGGGAGTGGGTTGATATCGAGCTCGACATGCCGGTCTCCAAGCCGGACAAGCGTTGCCGAAACAACCCCCGGCGTGATCGCCGCCAGCAGTTCCGGGTGGTTCCCCAGGGCCCCCCCGGCCGTTTCGCCGATTGGCGCTTTCCCCTCGAGGCCGAGTATCCGCATGGCGGCGGGATTGATCTCGACGATGCTCAAATCGGACGAGAGCGCGATGATTCCGTCCTTCATGATCGAGAGCAGGGAATCGCGCGAAACGGGACCCGACGACAGAAACCGGAAGCGGGAAACGGCGAGCGACAGAATGAGACCGGTAACGGAAAAAGCCGCGGGGGTGATGTCAAGGCCGGGCACGGGCGAAAAGCCCGCCACGTACACGATGTTCCCGGCGAAGGGCGCGAGCGAGCCCAGAAGGAGCAGGCGCGTCTGCATCGAATACAGGTGGTTCAGGCGGACTGCGGCGCGGGCGAGCATCACGATGGCCATTAAAATGAGAAGGTAACTGTATGCAATCTGGAAGAAGAACCAGGGACCATGGCCGAAAACGCCGGTCGTTCCATACGCGGTCTCGGTGGGAGTGATGGACGACCACACCAGGCCGTGCAGGTGGTTGGTGGCCGCCAGGGCGATTGACAGCATGGGAACGATGAAGAGCGCATACCGCCACAGCCGGCCGACACGCGCTTCGAGCCAGGTAAAGGAGAGGACAAACAGAAAAAAGAAGACCGGGGTGGTCTGGCTGCCCAGGTACGAGACAACCGACCAGAACTGCATATGGCGACTGTCGGGAACCATGTGCACCATGGCCTCGGTGACGGCCCACAGGCATACCGCGGCCATCAGCAGCGCCATATAGCTGTTTCCGCGAACGTCGCGCCGGCGCCACGCGCGGACTGCGAGCGCGACTGCGAGCAGGGCGGGGACGGCGTGTATAAGCAATATCGGGCCTGGCTGCACGGCGATTCGCCTTCCAGTGGACGGGTAACGTTCTTCTATTATTCGAGTATAATGGAATTTCCCACAGGGGGCAAGTAAATTACGTGGTGTCGGTAGTCAGGATTGATATTACGGTCCGACGGTAATGCCCGTGGGTGTGTTTGAAAGCCGTAGAAACCGCTCTATGCCCGAATTCGGCCTGTCCAGATCGGCCCGGTAGATGCTGTTGTCGCCGCTCGAGGTCCAGTATATTTTTCTCTCTTTTAAGTCAAGGGCGAGTTTCTGCATTTCAAATCCCGAGGCGGCCACCCAGTCAGTTCTATTATTGACATTGAGATCGGCCCGTCTGATGGACAATGCCGCGGTAGTGTTGTTCACATAATAAATATGTCCGCCGCTGCCGTCGACTGCAATGCCGCTGAAGGGAATTGATGGGTCTGTGAATCCGTTATCCGTAATCGGCCACACGACTGAATTGATGGCATCAAGCTCGCCAGCGTACACCCGCCCGGTGCTGCCACTGCCGAAGGCGAGAGGGTAAAGGTTCCAATATGATCCCGCTGTATAATAAAATTTCCGGTTTATCGCATCGATGGATATACCGTATGCATATGGACGAGCGGGATCGTCAATGGACCACCAGCCCTGCTGCCCCGTTGCCGGAATTGTAAGGTTCGCGCGATTTATTTCAAGACGGTCTGGGGCTGATCTGTAACGATTCCAATAGATTTTCCTTCCTGCCGGATCTATGGCAATGGCGGTTGGTCCATGGTTCAGAGAACCTGGTACATCGATGTAGAGTTCCTCGCCGTCGCCGTTCAGTCCGATCCGCCTGATCTGGTATCGGCTTCCGGTGAACTCGGTCCAGTACAGTTTTTTCCCATGCAGGTCGAGGGCGACATCGAGGGGAACGCGCGGCGCGAGGCTCACGATGGTTCGCATTCCGGTGCCGTTGGAGCGGATCACAGTTATATCGCCGTCCGACTCGGTCCAGTATATGGAGCTATCATCATCCAGCAGTATTTCGAATTCCGATCCGCAGTTAAGCAGGGCGGATGCGAAACAGAACATGATAGCGATACATCGTAACAGATACATGGCTCCCGGTCTTCTGGGTATATTCTCGGACAATTACGGGACATCAGTTTAAAATAATGCCAAACAATGGGAACACCAACACAAACAGTGCTATTAACAGAGTCGTTGCATAACCCTGGGGGGGTGTCTTGGGCCTTACAATAAATCCTTAGTTTTTGAAAGATTTAAATTGAGAAGCGATAACCCAGGCCGATGCCAAGACCCATTCCATACAGCGGGACGCTGCCGTCATAAATGTAGTCAAGCCTGATCTGGGGAAAGACGACGGCGTTATGAATAACGAATGTCGGTCCTGTGATACAGCCGGCGTGCCATTTGAGCGCCGCGACCCTCTTGTACCTGTTCTCGACAGTATAATGGCCGATGCCCAGTACCGGTGAAATCGTATACATGAAGCGGATGTCTCCGATTGAAAAAGGGAATTCCCACACCGGCCCCGATGATACGCGTGGGCCATTAATAGACTTGACGCCTTTTTTCGAGGTAAAATATCCGACCTCGCTTCGAATTCCGGTGATCCCCGTATTTTTGATGTCGGGAACCCACTTCGTAAGGGCATCGCTTTTCAGCGGGACATCCGCCGTCAGCATGACGCCGGAGCTGTGAGGCATTATTCCGCCCAATTTCCCGGCGTTGAAAATATAGAACGGTGTAAGCATCAGTGTATACTGCACCGGAACGATTTTCTCTCCGCCCTTATCGAGTTTCCGGTCTTTGGCCCTCTCGAGCCCCGCCCGGTAGTTATTTTTCACCTCATTTTCATCAACACGTTTACCCTTCTTCTCGAATATCGATAAATCCTCCTTATAGCTGTCAGTTTCATGGATTTCCTTTATCTGCGCCATGTCAATGATGAAGACGCCGTGGTAATTTCCAAATATGATCTGTTTCGTTTTCTTTTCCAGTATCTTACCGTTGAGAACCATATCGTCCTTCGTTACGATTATGTCCGCATGGAGGCGGGAAAATGGAATATAAAGGAGGGCGATCATGGAAATGAAAAGCTTCTTCACATACATTGTTTTAGCTTCGCTCTGATGCGCGCTTAGTATTTGTTTACACTGCGTCCCATAAAATTTACGGGTAAATATAAATGCCATTATCCACCTGACGGTCTGCCAGATGGAGAGCGCAAACCATTCAAAGATCCAAGCGCAAGTGAGATTAACAGCGTATTCACATGTGGAGAGGTTCTCTCACGAATGCAACCATTAATTTTTGGATATGATTTTAAAAGGATCACCAATAAGCACTCCGGCGAAAAGGGTCTTCGGGTCTTGTCAATGCGAAATCGCATGAGCATCATGCTTCTTGTACGGACAGCAGAGAAACAAGGTCCTGGAGATATCGCCTGTTCTCTGCAAAGCAAAACGAATCTGCGGTATCATCCGGGACTGGAATCCGTTTCGCGCAATAATTTATTCTGTGCCCCGAAAAATCGACCAGCGGAAATATTTGGAAGGACCTTTCGCCGGCCCCGCCCCGGGCGAGTCCTTCGGTGAACTCGAATTCCTCGAGAACGCGCCGCGCAAAGCGGCGGCCTTCATCGAGGAGGAATCGGTGCTTCTGCGCTTTCCCGCGGTGGGCATCGCGATGGCCGATCTTCTCCGCGACTACCCCTATGTCGCCGCGCGCATGCTCCACCGGTTACCCGGGATTATCGCCGGGCAAATATGGAACGTCAAACAGCTCCTCAACGAAAGGACCGGCCTTTGCAACGAGACCTCTCCGCGCGGGGACTTCGTCAACCTCCTGCCCCGTCCCGGCGGCGGGGCGGCGCTCCTGATGATAAAGCCCGACAACTTCAAGGAGATCAACGACCGCTACACTCACGAGGCGGGCGATCATGTATTCAAGCTCATGGCGATCTTTCCGCAGTCGGAGCTCGGGGAGAACGATATCGGCGTGCGCCACCGTGGCGACGAGTTCGCCGCGGTGCTGGCCGACGCGGGTCGCGATGAGGCGCTTGAGCGTTCGCTCGCCAACCGAGGTCGCGCCGGCCCGTCCTGAGCTTGTCGAAGAAAGGTGGGAGGATTCGTTTAGCAACCGGCAACCAGCCGGTCCCCCGCTACGTCGCCGTCCTGTTCTTCCCCATTCGTTTGGCCAGGTACATGGCCCTGTCGGCGCACTCGAGGAGCGCATCGGCGGTATCGCCCTCGGCCAGCTCGGCAACGCCGAGGCTGACCGTGACGGTTTCGACCTGTTTTTTACCGGTGATGAGGGGCTCGGCGGCGAAGCGCGTGCGTATGCGCTCGGCCGTGCCGAGCGCATACGCCTTCGTGGTGCCGGGCATGATGATAACGAACTCCTCGCCGCCGTAGCGGCATGCCACGTCGACCTCGCGCGTGACGGCCCGGATGGTCGCCGCCAGGCGCATTAGGACCATGTCGCCGAAGCCGTGACCGTTGCGGTCGTTGACCGCCTTGAAGTCGTCCAGGTCGAGCATCACAAGCGAGAGCGGCTGCGCCAGGCGCTGCGAGTGTTGAATCTCGCTCTCGAGCTTGCTCTGCAGATAACGGCGATTGAAAAGCCCCGTGAGGCTGTCGGTGATGCTGAGCTCCATGTAGCGCTTCTGCGACTTCTCGAAAAACTCCTTTTCCTCCTTGAGCGTCCGTATGCGGTCGGCCAGCGCGAGTGACAGCAGGAGCGATTCCGCCGCCATCCCCAGAGCCACGCCGTTCACGCTCCAGAATGCCACCGGCAGCACCTTAAGTCCCATAAGCGCGAAGGTCACCCCGCCGCTCGCGAGAAACGACCACGCCAGGATGTAATACCTCGCCGGCGCGAAACCCTGCCGGAGGCGCAGCAGTGCCGCGACGATGACCGCGATGGGCAGCAGCAGCCCGCCGACATGCGAGAGACCGAATGCCGCGCGGTGCCATCCGATGACGCCCGCCGCCCCAACGAGCGCGCCCATCGAGGCGAGCGCTCCCATGACCACGTTGACGCGCGGGAGGTTCTTTCGGAGGGAGAGGAACGACATGGAGAAGACGCCACCCCACAGCTGCACGCCGCCCACCAGCACCCACAGAAGGCCGAGGTCGACCCCGGGAGACCGGCCGAAAAACATTTTGGTGTGCCCCTGCACGTGGAACTGCCAGGCGAGCGCGGAGGCCATGTACAGGATGTAATACAGGTAGGCCCTGTCCCTCAGCGAGGCGAAGATGAAGAAGTTATACGCGATCATGCCGAGGAGGATTCCATAGATGATACCGAACGCCAGGAAGTATAAAACGTCCCGCTGCCGGAGCGCGATCGTGCGCCACAGGTTGAAGCGTACGGTAACGTCCATCGAGCTTTCGAGGCGCAGATACAGGTGCGCGCCGTGCGGCACACCCGGCGGAATCTCGAAGAGATAAAAGCGCGAGGATATCACGTCCTTCCGCGTCGGGCGAAGCGAGCCGGTATGCGCGACGGTATAGGTATGCGCACCTCCGGGGGCCCCGAGCGGCAGATACAGGTCGATTTTTTCGAGGATGATGGAGAAGCTCGGCTCAACCTCGAATACGCATCCGGCGGCCTTTTCGTCCAGGCGGAAGCGCAGCCACACGCGCGGCGCGGCGCGTGTTATATCGAGGCGCGGTCCCTCGAGCCGGGTGAAACGATCGGCGTTTCCGGGCGATGTTATTTCGTCGATCGAAAGGGGATGGTCTGCTTCAATGAAGAACTCCACGTCGGGGCCCGCAAGTCGCGAAACGCCGCCACTGCCGGGAAACATGGCATCGGCGGCGCGGGCTGCGGCCGTAATGTCGCAGCAAAGTATCGCGACGATGAGGTATGAGCGTTTTAATCCCGGCATCAGGTTCCCGGCTGCTCCTTGCATTCGCGTGCGGGATCATCGTACAGGGCGGGGCCGGGCATGTCAATCATTGATTTGGGAGCGTGTTGTCGCGGCCGCTCCCTGAAAGCAGAGTCATATTTTAATAAATGGTCCTGTATTGTAATGCCCAACAATGCCAGTCATGTCGAAATGAGAATGAAGAAAACAAACTGCCTTAAAAAGCCGGGACTTCCCCCGCCCGCGGCGAAGGAAGTCCCGATTACGCGAGGCATTGAGGCTGTTGTAATAAAACCGCGTGCTCAGGCTCGGGGAAAAGCCGCGTTTTTCAATACACCCATCCCATAACCCCCAGGCCGATGACGTTCATGATGATCGCCACGACATAGAGCGACGAGATGAAGATGACGCGCTTCTTCGTGGTCTTGAGCCACAGCATGAATATGATGGCCGCGAAGAAGTGAAAATAGCCGATAAGAAGGATCAGCCAGATGCCGGCGAAGCTGCGGTTCCAGCAGGCCCAGTCCCACACCAGGAGTCCGCCGATGTTGAGCAGGCATTCCACGAAAACGCTGAACGCGGTGAAGCCGATCGCCCAGAACCATTTTTCGGGAAGGCCCAGAATCTTCTGGTTCTGTCCCTTCGACAGGGTGTGGTAGTAGATGATTCCCGCCAGCGTAAACATGAACATGATCTCGATGTTCCATCCCACCATGGTGCGAAGCGCCGTGTCACCGGGCGTGGTCCAGAAGGCCGAGTAGCCCGAGAGCACCATTACCCACCCGTTCCACGTCTCGTTGACGAAGTCCATGCCGAACAGGGTGAGCCCGGCGAAGACCGCCTCCCAGTTGCCGCCCTCCCGCGCCTTTTTGATCTCGGTGGCGTAGATGTACATCACGATCGCCAGGAGCGGAATGACGTACCATTTGAGCGTCGACAGGTCGCGCAGACCGTCGAGTGCCTGAAGCGTTGCTTCCGTCATAAAATCCTCCCTTGTATCTATCGGGCGCGGCGCGGGGTCCGGCGCGGCCGGATTTCCCCGTGTCGAGTCCCGTGATCGGCCCCTTGCGGGACCGTTATGCGCGCCTTAGCGCCGTTCCGCGGGCGCGGCACCGGCGCTTTGCGTCTCCGGGCCTCACCGGCACAGCCCCCGGAGGATGAGCCGCAGGCCCTCCCGGAACATCTCCTCGACGTTCCCCCCTTCCTTTTTGACGTACGCCCTGATGAGGAACATGATATACACCGAAAACAGGAAATCCGTCGCGCGTTCCACGTTCATCTTATGGAACGATTTTTCCCGTACGCCCTGCGCCAGGATGTCCCTCATGATCCGCATCGCTGCGTCGTTGACGTCGCGAAACCGGTCCTCATCGGGCGACAGCGTGAAGATGTCGGGATCGCGCGAGAGGATCGCCGTTATGTCGCCGCGGTCGCGCAGGTACTCGAAGGAGCGCTCCGCCATCACGGCGAACTTCTCCGGCGCGCGATTCTCCGCCGCCACCGCCAGCGCCACGGACTCCCGCCAGCGGTCCAGGGCGCTTCGCACGGTCCTCTCGTAGAGATCCTTCTTGTTTTTGACGTAGAAATAAATGTTGCCCGGCGTCATGCCGAGTTTGCCGGCCACGTCTTCCAGGGTGGTCTTCTTGTAGCCGTACTCCGCGAAAAGCTTCAGCGCGGCGTCGAATATCCGGTTTTCTTTTATCGTTCTGCTCATGGCAGTTGGCGCATAACCGGGCGATAAAACGGTTTTTCCCAGCCGGCGGCGGGGAAAAACCTTCTGTTCCCGGGATTTATAACAGGCCTGTCGGGACAAGGAACAGACCATGTTAAATAATTGAATACATTCATAAAATATTCAATTATTGTCAAGCAATTTTCAAAACGCACCAAACGTGATCTCAATGCGCGACGGCGCCGGGCCCAATGCGGCCGAATCGGTATGCGGGGGATGCGGCGGATTGATTGCGCGACGGGAAAGGCGGCGCCGGGGATAAGGTGGGTGCGGGGCGGCGCGAAACCGCCCCACCGAAGCGCTAATCCCTCTTCGTGCGCTGCCTGGGTCCCGGCGACTCCGTCTTTTCTCTGGCCGGGTAGGTGATAATGATCGTCCCCACCCCGTGCGAGCCCTTGCCCAGGTTTGAAAGCAGGACCACATATTCACCGCCGGTCCGGGTGAGCTCGCCAGCGTCGACGGGGTAATTGATGGATGACTTCGTTTTAAACCGTTCCTTTTTCTTGATGTATCTGTCCGGTATATTGTTGGTCTTCTCATCCTGAATGCCTTTGGCCTCGACGATCCATACCTTGAAGGGTGAGCCTTCGCCGCCCTTTATTTTGCCGCCTCCCACCTCAATGTTCGCCGTAATGAGGCCCGGCTCGTCGAGCTTGATCGGAAACTGGACAGAATACGGATCTCTCTCCCCTCCCGGGG
Organism: Spirochaetota bacterium; assembly: GCA_035477215.1. Lineage (NCBI taxonomy): Bacteria > Pseudomonadati > Spirochaetota > Spirochaetota bacterium. The sequence goes on from DATIKU010000014.1 coordinate 153,732, forward strand.
CCTGGTACAGGGTGAACCTGTGGGTTTCGGTCTTCTCCAGACGCTCCTGTCTGGCGGCGGTCACGCCGGTCTCGGTCATAAAGATAAACAGTAGGTATGTTAGGGAAATACACAATGCGGTAAGGAACTTTTTCACTTAGTGCCTCCAAAATTTGATTTGATAGTGTTCCGATAGACATGGAAAAGATATCATCGGAGAGCGGTCAAGTCAAGCGGCAACCGGGGTGACGGGAAAAGCATTTTTCAGGCTGTTGCCGATATTTGGGAATTGTCATCAAAGAAAAGCAAATCATTGCCTGTGGAATCGATAAAGGAGCCGGGCAGGATTATTGGAGATGAGAAACTGGTTATCATTGATGGCGCAAAACAGCGCAAAAACAGGCCAAAAGACAAGAAAAAACCGAAGGGGCGAGGGTTGACGAATTCTCAGAAAAAAAAGAAATGGAAGACCGGCCGCGTCCGTGCGAAAATCGAAAATTCTTTCGCGGGGGTCAAACGATTGCGTGTCGCGGTGTATGTTTCGCGGTCGCAACGGGATTGTTTCGTGGATTTGATATTCATGTTATCATGTGGAACATGGAACTTTTATCTTCGGGCGGGATGATAGTTAAGAAACAAGTCTATTATTGAAAAATGATCAGCAAGGTGATGGAAAGCTTTCGGGAGGAAAAGGTTGGCGCTAATGCTTGGTGAGCATATGCTCGGCCGGATGGTACGCAAATACGCGAACCGCTGCCGCAGGCCGGCGATTTATTTTTTCCGCGACCATCACGGGCATGAGGTGGATTTTGTCGTTCCGGTGGGGGGAAGGCTCGGGCTCTACGAACGCAAATGGTCCGAGGATCCTTCCGCGGACGCGCCGTCGTTTGCCGAGTTCGAAAAGGCTATCGGCGCGAAAAACATACTCTCACGAAGCATCATCACCCCCGGCGGGAACCCACGGAAAAAAAGCGCAGTATTAATCGAAGATAGCATAGAGATATCGAGCCTGGAGGCGTGAATCGGGTGTGGTCTCTATCTCCTTTCCTTTAACCTCTCCACCATCTCCCCGAACAGCGCGTAAAACTCCTTGAACTCGTCGTTCTTCCTCAGCGGCCGGGGCGACGGATATTTCCCCGCGATTATTTCCTTCATATATCCGGACATCACGTAAATGGGTCCCGAGATGTGGTGGGTCTTCCTTATAAGAGCGATGAAGAGTATGGCTCCCTGGGCCAGTATGAATACGACGATTCCCCGGAGGAGCGCGTTGTTCTGCGCGATGATCTTCTCCATGGTGGCGACGTTCTGCGCGTGTATCCCCGAAATGTTTGCAATCGGCAGGTTCTCGGCGCCTGCGGCTTCCTGAGAAAAGGCGAGGAGCGCCTCCACATTGTTGTTGTAGAGCACGATGATATTGTTGAGCCGCCGGTTGTTCATGCTGATGTTGGCGCTGATGGCGGCGACGATAACGGCCGACACAAGCAGGATGACGGCGATGATAGAAAATGCGGTCTTAAACTGGAACTTTTTATCGAGGACGTACTTTTTTCGCTGTGTCATGGCGCATGCCCCTCGCGGAAGTGGGGCGTCCAGGCCGCCCCCGGTTGAATGGATAGCACGGCGGGGCGGATTTGGTCAATCCCTTTATGGGTTCGCCGCGGCGCCGCGCGTCCGCGGCGTGCCGTCCGGACCGTGGAGCAACAGTTCACCGGCGCCCGATTCGACGAGCATTTTATAAAAGAGCCGCAGCGGAAAGCCGATAACGTTCGAAACCGAGCCCTCAACGCGTTCGATGATCATGCCGCCGTGCTCCTGCGCTGCATAGGCCCCGGCCTTGTCCAGGTACTCGATGCGGCCGAGGTAGGCGACGAGCGAGGGTGCGTCGAGCGGCTTGAACGTGATGTCCGAGCGCTCGATGCCGGTCGCCGTCACGTATCGCCCTCTTCCGTCGCCGGCGCGCCACAGGCCGAGGGTGATGGCGCTTATCACCTGGTGCGTCCGTCCCGAGAGGCGTCCGAGTATCGAGAGCGCGTCGTCAAAGCCGGAGGGTTTGCCGATGATCATGCCGCCGATTGTAACGATGGTGTCGCCGGTGATGACGAGCGTTCCTTCCGGCCCGCTTTCGACAAGCGGCGCGAGCGAGCGCATCTTGTCGGCGGCGACGCGCGCGGCGTACGCCTCGGGCGCTTCGCCGGGGAGGGGCGTTTCGTCCGCGTCGGGCGACATCACGCTGAAGTCGTCGAAGATGTCGCGCAGCAGCTCTTTTCTGCGGGGCGAGGATGATCCGAGTATTACGCGCATGGCCTATTTCACGAGGACCTTTTCATTGAGCTTCTGGATCGAGGTGATGTTCTTCAGCCGCTTCAACCGGCCGATGATATCCCTGAGGTGCGCAAGGCTTTTCACCTCCAGGACCAGCTTGATCACCGCGTTGTCGCCGGCATGCACCGTGGCCTCGACCTTGATGATGTTGGTTTTGCAGGTGGCGAGCTCGTCGGCGACGTCTTTGAGGAGGTTCGGCCGGTCGATTGCCTGGATCGAGAGCTTGACCGGGTAGGTGTTTTCCGATCCTTCCCAGACGATGGCAATAAAGCGCTCCTGTTCATTTGTGAGCCGTTTGAGCGAGGGGCAGCTCTTTTTATGTACGGTGATGCCCCTTCCGCGCGTAATGAAGCCCACCACGTCGTCGCCGGGAATGGGCTGACAGCACTGCGAGAGTTTGATGAGCACGTTCGACGTGCCGTCGATCGAGAGCGACATCTTCTTCTGGCGGGAGATGCTTTTTATCTTGAATAGCTCGGTCTCGGGGATCGATACCTCGGCCGTTTTTTCGGTCTTTTTCGTCTCCGGCGGCGCCCCGGGCTTCCGCTCGGTCTCCTTTTCCCTGCGCAGCCAGTTGCGTATCTTGTAGCGCGCGTTGGACGATTTGACAAACTTCAGCCACGACTCCGACGGGTGCCCCTTGGGGCTGGTAAGCACCTCGACGATGTCGCCGCTCTTTATCTCGGTCTTGAGGGGCACGAGCATGTTGTTGACCTTGGCGCCGACGCAGCGGTTTCCGACCTCGGTGTGGATGGCGTAGGCGAAATCGATCGGTGTTGCGCCCTTGGCGAGCTTCATGATCTTTCCCTTGGGGGTGAAGACGAATATCTCGTCCTCGTAAAGGTCCATCTTCAGCTCTTTCATGAACTCGCGGCTGTCCACATTTTCCTTCTGCCCGGCATCGGCGCGGGGGATGTTCTGCATAACGTGGAAATTTTTGAACGCGCGCTGGTGCAGTGAGTCCCTGTCCTTGTAGAGCCAGTGCGCGGCGATTCCCATCTCGGCGGTGGCGTGCATGTCGTAAGTGCGGATCTGGAACTCGAGCGGCAGGCCGTCGGGGCCTATTACGGTAGTGTGCAGCGACTGGTACATGTTCGATTTCGGCACCGCGATAAAGTCCTTGAAGCGCGAGGTGATCGGAGACCAGAGCGTATGGATGACGCCGAGAATGCCGTAGCAGTCCTTTACCTCGGCGGTGATGATGCGGATGGCGCGGAGGTCGAAGATGTCCTCGAAGCTCTTGCCCTGGATCTTCATCTTCCGGTAGATGGAGTAGAAGTGCTTCGCGCGGCCGGTGATCTTGGCCTGGATGTCGAGGCGCTTTAACTGCTGGTCCAGAATGAAACGCAAATCCTCGATGAACTCCTCGATCTCGGTCTTGCGCCGGGCCACCTTGGCGGCGATCTCCTCGAACTCGCCCGGGTGGAGGACGTGGAAGGCCATGTCCTCGAGCTCCGCGCGGATCTGCGACATGCCGAGCCTCCCGGCCATCGGCGCGTAGATGTCCATCACCTCGCGCGCGATACGGACCTGTTTTTGCTCGGGCTGGAACATGATGGTGCGCATGTTGTGCACCTTGTCGGCGAGCTTGATGAGGATCACGCGGACGTCCTTGATGGTCGCCATCAGCATCTTCCTGATGCTGTGTACCTGATCGTTGTAGCGGGTCTTCTTTTTGAGCGAGGATATCTTGGTGACGCCGTCGACCAGAAGCGCGATATCCTCGCCGAACCGCTCCCTGATGATTTCGAGCGAGACGGATGTGTCCTCGACCACGTCGTGCAGCAGCGCCGCGGCGATGGTGGTGGTGTCCATCTTCAAATTCGCCAGAATGATTCCGATCTCGAGCGGGTGAACGATATAGGGTTCGCCCGAAAAGCGTTTCTGGTCCCGGTGGGCCTCGCTCGCGTATTCGTACGCCCTCCTGATCAGATCGAGGTCCCCTTCCGGATTGTTCGCCTCGATCGCCGCGAGGAGCGCGTGGATGTCGCGGCTCTTTATTTTCAGGTCTATTTTCGACATCTGCCGGTAACGATCCCGCCGTATTAGTGGAATAACGCACACCCGTACTGCCACTTTACCACCGCGCGGACGGCGTTTCAACCATTAATCGCGTCGCGCGTTCCCGCTTCTTTCGGGTGAGAATTAAATTTCGGGAAGAATCATAATAATGCGCCGTCTTCGCGAGCCCCGGCCGTATCGGGGCGCGGCGGTCGCTCTTTAATACAAAGTTTCATGGATCAACATATTGCCTTTTGAGATCGCCGCATCGCCGCGCTCTTCGCGATGACGGCATTTTCACCCCGAATTTGAGAGCACGCCGATCGCTTCTCAATGCACCGGAGGAATACGCCGGCGGGAAAAAAAGTTAAGCAAAAATCGCCTTCGGCCGATTTTAGAATTGATTGATAATCATTTACACTCCTGGATACATGCCGGGGAGAAGGCTTTTGCAAGCGGCATTCTTGCAAAAGCCTTTTTTGTCTTCTAAATATAGGGGCCCGTATTTGCCGATATATATACCGGGCATGTTGTGGATTCAGGGGGAATCGGGTTTTTTCCCCGCCGTTGGCGGGGGAGGGGCGGATTGCCCGGCTGTGCAACAGCCTGGTCATGGAATAGCGTTTGGGAAAAAGGCCGCAGGGCGGAATAAAACATAATGATTTTCGTCATCAACGAACAGAACCCGCAGAAGAGGCTGATACAGAAGACGCGCGAGGTGCTCGAGCAGGGGGGCGTCATCATCTACCCCACCGACACCGTTTACGCGTATGGCTGCGACATCACGGACCGGCGCGCGATAGAGCGGATTTATCGTATTAAAAAGATTGCCAGAAACAAGCCGTTGAGTTTTGTGTTCTCAGATATCAGCGAGCTTCACGAATACGTGCGTAATATTTCGGACCCGGCCTTCAAGGCGATGAAGAAGGCCCTGCCGGGGCCGTACACCTTCGTCTTCAAGGCGAGCGGGCTGGTGCCGAAGATCGCCATCTCGCAGCAGAAAACGATCGGTGTGCGGATACCCGACAACAACGTCGCGCGCGATATCGTGCGGGCGCTGGGAAGGCCGATCATCTCGGCGAGCGTCAGCACGGCGGCGGGCGAATACATAATAGAACCGGACGACCTCGAGAAGGTGTACCGAAACGAGGTCGATCTGGTGATGGACTGCGGGCCGAAGGTTTCCGAGCCGTCGACGGTGGTCGACTTTTCGGACGGTGACATGCGGATTATACGGAAGGGTAAGGGTGATCTCTTTTTCACCCCGGGATGAATTTATAATCTGTCTTAGAGGAAAACCATGTCCGACGAAATGATAAGCTTTATAATGAAACTCCTGGCCATCGTTCTCTACGTGGCCCTTGGCGCGCTGTTGTCGTGGATCTTCTATTACCTGAAGCGGCGAGACCTCCTTGGCGGTTATATCGGCGGGCTCGTGATCGGCGTTATCGGCGCGCTTATCGGCGGATTCATCCTCGACCGCCTGCTCCTTGAGGCCGCCATCCGGGTGTTGCGCTTCCTGGTGTACGACACCGGGGTCAACCTCATCGCCGGCTTTATCGGCGGGTACGCGGCGCTCTACATCATGAACAGGCTCAACCACAACAAGGAACGAAAAAAATACTGAGCGCCGCGCCCCCGGCGCGTTTTGCAATCAGTCGAACACCATACCTTCGATCAAGGCGTCGGGTATTGACGGCGCCGCGGCCCTCACGTCGCCGGGGCCGGCGAACGGGCGGCGCAGTATCAGTTCGCTCGCGCTTTTTTTCCCCACCCCCGAAATAAGCTCAAGCGCTTTGGCGGGCAGGGAGTTTATCCCGAGCGGAAAGGGCAGGGCGGCCACCGAGCGCTCGCGGTGGCCGACCACCATCACGTCCACGAAGCTTTTCAGCGGCAGCGCTACGGGGATCGTCGCGGTTATCGAATAACTGGCGATCTGCTTGGCCAGCGAATACGCGTGGCGCCGCTCCTCCACCAGCGCCTCGCGCAAAATGGTGCCCGCGGGGTACACGCGCGCGAGCATGACCCGGTCGATCTCGTCGCGAATCCTCTTCTTGTAGTACTCGTAGCGGTTGCGGAGCTTCGCCGGAGGCTCGCGGAAGGCCTCGCCGGCGGCGGTGCCGGGATAGGGGAGGAGCTTTCGGATGTTGATGCGCTTCACCATAAGTCCGGCTCCGGCGATCGCCGCGAGCCCCTCGAAATTCATGCGGAAGGTATCCATGCCCTCGCCCGGAAGTCCGTGGATCAGGTTGATGCCGGGCAGAAGCACCGGGAGCCCCTCCACGCGCCGTCCGCCGATGTCGTTTATCAGGCGAACGACGTCGAGAAGCTCCTTCGCGTTCACCTTGAGGTTGTTGCGCTTGATGACGGTCGGGTCGAGCGATTCGACGCCCAGCGCTATCGTGTCGCCGGGCGTCACCGCGTCGGCGATGGCCGAAAGAATGGCCGAAGATTCCTCCGGGAAATTGGCGATGGTGCCGGGGTTGCCGTTGTCGATGTTGAGCACCCGTATCGCCCCGGAGTCCCTCCGCTCTCTAAGCCCGCCGAAGAGCCCGCGTACCGAATCGATCGAGGGCCGCGGGAAACCGTTTCTGAAATCCTCGAAGGGCGTTTTGTACTGAAAGATGTCGGCCTGTCGCCCTATGCGGAAGCGCGAAACGCCGGCGGCGATCAGCGCGTCGATTTCGGCGAGGATGTCCTCCTCGTCGCGGAATTCCAGCCGGTGCGTCGCGCCTTCCGGGCAGAACGAGCAGTGGGAGAGGCGCGGACAGCCCCGGTAGGTCTCGATCTCGCAGATAAGGCGCGGATGGTCGGGATGCAGACGCACGAGCGCGGCCCCATCAACGCTCCAGCGTGCTATCTGTGCGGCGGTGCGCCGCCCGTCGGAGGGTTCGCCATGCGCCCGGGTGTGCGCGTACAGCTCGATATCGCAGAGAACGCTCACGCAGTTGGGCCCGCAATCACGGGCGATGAGTGGCGCAATCATCCCCCCCGCCGCGAACTCCTGGCGCGGGTTGCCCTCGATGACCCTTACTATCTCTGCCGTGGTGCCGATGCGGTGGCCGAGATACTTTCCCGGGACCACCGCGCCGCCGATGATGAAGGCCGCGCCGTAACGGTCGTCGAGCCGGTACTCCGTCGACCTGAGCGCATCGATCGTCAGGTAGTCGATCGATGCGGGTGCTACGCCGGCGTGTAGCAGGGCGCCGTAGACGTAGCGCGGGTAGGGGGCGACGAACGGTGGCACGCCCAGGCAGGCGGGTTCGTCAACATAGCAGTCGAGTATGAGGAATCGCTCACCCATCCCCGCGTTCCGTGAGGCCAAAGACCACGCGCGTGCCGGTCCTCATGAAGCGGGCGATCTTATCCTCGACCGCGCGCGCGTATTCGAGATTTTTGCGGATGAGGGTCACGCGCTCCGGCGTGGTGCCGTAGCGGCCAACGAGGTCCGCCACCCGCTCGTCGAGCGTAACGACGACGTCGTGCATCACGCGCTTGTCGGCGTAATAGACGATCTCCTTTTCGAGGAGCGGCCCGTCCGGGTCGAAATCTTTAAGAAAGACATGCTGCTCGACGATTTCGGCGACGCGACTCATGCCGAGCGCGCGCATAAGCGCCCCGCCCGATTCGTCGTGGCGCTCCCTTGTCTCGAGCGAGCGTGTTTTGGCGATGTCGTGAAGGAGGGCCGAGGCGATCACAAGGTCCCGGTCGACCGTCGTGCCGTCTTTCAGGTCGTCGGCTATCGACGCGGCGACGCGCATCACCTGTTCGGAGTGTTCGACGATGTTGGGGAGCATGCCATGCTCCGCGATGAGCAATCGGCACTCGGCTTCGGAAGGGACGCGGTCGTGTTTCGTTTCGCTTTCAGTTTTCATCTTGGGCCACCTGTCATGTCGCCGCGGTAGCGTGGAGCGCGGCCGGGCCGCGAGGATGCGCGGTCGCACGGCGGGTGCTGCAAGGGCCCGCGCCCCTACGATGCCCGCAGCGCAGCCTGCTCCTCGCCGTCGGCGGAAGGGAAGAGCGCGTTCGGTCGCGTTTCGACGATCATCCCCGCCACGGCCGCTTCGTTCCCGAGGCCCGAAAGAATGAATTCGGGGACCGCACCCATCGTTATGTAGCGGTTCCGGGTTTCGACGGGAAGATGCTTGAAGTCCCGGACCCGCCCCCTGCACGCGGCGCTGCTGCACTGGCAGCGCATCTCCCAGAAATCCTCGTCCATGGAGGTGGAATAGTCAAAGGTTATTTCATCGCCCGCGGCGATCTGCCTGATGGCGAAGAGATACGCCCGGCCCGCCTCTATCTTCAGTCCGCAGTTGGGGTCGCAGGAGTGGTTGATGAAGTTGTCCGCCGTTTCGGTCGGTCCAAGGAACAGGTTCCGGTCAATCTGCAGAAAGTGGTTGTTGTCGGGGTCGACGTGGCTGATGTATTCGTTGCGGCTGAACCTGCCGCCGCCGAATTCGATGATGCACGAGCCCGCGCCGAAGTCCTCAAGCGCGAAAACCGACCGTCCCCGCCCGGTCTGGCCTATCGCGAGACGCTCTCCCGAAGAAATTAATCCTTCCTCCATAAGGCGGACGACGCCACCCCTCCTTGAACATTAGCATAGACCGAACCAACCGCTAAAACCGTATTTTACCCGCACGCGGCAGGGAAGGAGCCGGCAAATAAAACCGCATTTCGCATATAATAGCGCTCCACCCCATTGATGTGGGAAAGAGCGCTCGTGCATGAGTACCGGTCGTTTAATTGTGAGTAATGGAGGAACAGGCAGGGGATTTGTCAATGTAATTTCATCGGTATTTTGGTTTTCGATGTAAATCCGGCGGCGGCAAATAAAAAAGAAGGCGGTTTGAACCGCCTTCCCATACTCGTCTGACGGGGGATGTCAGAGCATTATATGCTTAGCCAGGAAGTGCTCGTCCACGTTCTCCCGAGTGGGCTTGTCAAGCTCGTTGAAGATGGTTTCGGTGCGGCGATAATAATCGCACCGGTCATCGATACAGAAAGACTCAATAATGTTTTTCATGTCCTGCCTCCTCGACAGCAATCGTTCCACGTTCCAAAGCCATGGTTAACCCTGAAACAAAGAACATAAGATAATTAAGTATATTATAAAATACGAGAATGGTCAAGATAAAATTCAAAAAATTTATTGCAATAATTGCGGTAAATAGCACAATTATTTTCCATGAATACCGTAAAGCTTTTGCAGTCGCCCGCCGTCTTCGCCGGAAAGGCGATTCCCAACAGGCTCGCGGCGCAGGCGATGGAGATCAATTCGGCGGGTCCCGGCGGATCCGTGAGCGGCGCGGTACTTGCGCGGTATGCCTCGCTCGCCGCGGGCGGCTGGGGCGTGGTAATCGTCGAAGCGGTCTCGATCACCGCCGACTCGCTTGCGCGGTTGAATGGGCTGGTGCTCAACGGAAAGACCATCGACGGGTTCAGGCGCCTGGTGGATTCGTTCAGGGCGGCGAGTCCCGATTCGCTTTTTATCATCCAGCTTACCCACGCGGGCCGCATGGCCGGGAGCTTTTCCCGGCCCGTCAGGGTCTTCGGTGATGACGATACCATCCCCTGCCTTTCCACGGCCGAGCTCGATACGGTAAGTTCGCTGCACGGCGATTCGGTCAGGCTTGCGGCCAAGGCGGGCTTTGACGGGGTCGAGATCAAGGCCTGCCACGGCTATCTCGGCGGTGAACTGCTCCGCCCGATGAACGATCGCGACGACATCTGGGGCGGGGGCCCGGCGAACAGGGCGCGCCTGGTTTCCACGGCGGTGGCGGAGGCGAAGGCGCACCGGCCCGGCTTCATCGCCGGCGTCCGCGTCTCGCTCTACGAGGGCCTGCGCGGGGGCTGCGGTACGGCCGGCGCGGGGGACGTCATCGAGGACCTTTCGGGCATGCGCGCGGTGCTCGGCGCGATCGTCGGGGCGGGCGCGGATTACATCAACGTCTCGGCCGGCGTCCCGGCGCTCACGCCGCAGCTCACCCGCCCGGTGAAGGGAAACGCCTTCGACCTCTATCATCATTTTCGCTACGCGCGGACCGTAAAGGAATGGTTTCCGGAACTTGCCGTCATCGGCTCGGCCTATTCGACCGGCGGCGAATCGGCGGCCGCATACGCCGAGGAGAACATCGCCGCCGGCGGGGTCGATGTCGCCGGCTTCGGGCGGCAGAACCTCGCCGATCCGCTTTTCCCGCGCAAACTCGCCCAGGGTTCGGACGATATTGATTACTGCACGCTCTGCGGCGGCTGCTCGAAGCTCCTGAAAAACCAGGAGCCGGTTCGCTGCACCACCTATCCGCGTACGGCGGAGGCGACGTGACTCCGCATCGGCCCAGGGGACTGGGCGACATCGCGCGAGCGTGCGGCGTTTCGGCAAGCACCGTCTCGCGCGTACTCAGCAACGCCCCCGGCATCGCCTCCGGCACGCGGCGCAGGGTGCTCGAGGCCGTCGAGGCGGGCGAGTTCTCTCCCCGCAGGCGCCGCCGCCGCATCAGCCGAAGCGCCATTCGTCTCACGGTCGTCATTCCCGGACGTCAGCGGCTCGCCACCAATCCCTTCTTCGACCCCGGCGAACTCATCGTCGCCATCAACAACGCCTTCAATGACATCCCCCGCGAGGTGTCGCTTCTCACCTACGACGACCTGGCCCGGAGTCTCGATTCGGCCGGGTCGGCGATAGACGGCTTCATCTTCGCCTTCGGCGAAATCGACGACGACCTGCGCCAACGGCTGCGCGCGGGCGATGTTCCCTATATCTTTCTCAACCGCGTGCGCGAGGGCGAAAGCTCGATATCGTGCAACAATTTCAAGGGCATGCTCCGCCTGGGACGGCACCTGCTCGGCCGCGGCTATCGCCGCGTGGGCTACCTTGACTGCGCCGATAACGTTATCAACGCCGACCGCTATCGGGGCTTTCTTGTCGCAATGATGGAGGGCGGCATCGACGGCTACGGCGCGAACGTGTACCGGGCCGGAGAAATCGCCGCCGTAGACGGGAAGGCGGCCTCGTTCTTCGCCGACTGTAAATGCGACGCGGTGATGTGCTTCAACGACAATTTCGCCATCCGCCTCATCTCCCTTTTCCGCGAGATGGGTTTGCGCGTGCCCGGCGATATCGCCGTCACCGGTTTCGACCGCTCGCCCGCGCAGGCGCTCTTCCGGCCCTCGATCGCCACCATCAGCCTGTCCACCTACGAGATGGCCTTTCTGGCGGCGCGCTGGCTTCGCGACAACATCGAACAGCGCGAGGCGCGCACCATGTGCCTGGAGGTGGAGGGAGCCTTTGTGGACGGCGAATCGGTGGGATGGAAGAGAGGCCGCGATGGATGAGCGCACCGGTAAAGGCAGGGTGGCGCTGGTCACCGGATCGACGGCCGGCATAGGCCGGGCAATCGCGCTCGCGCTTGCCGCGGACGGGTATGCGGTGGTGCTCAACGGCAGGCGCGACGCGGAGGCGGCCGAGGACGTCCGCGCCGAGGCCGAGCGGCTTTCCGGCGCGCCGGGCTGTGGCATCTACGTTTCGGCGGACGTCTCGGAAGCGGCGGGCCGCGCGGCGCTGTGCGACGCGGTCGAATCGCGTTTCGGAAGGCTCGACGTGCTCGTCAACAACGCCGGCGTCACCACCGGGGGGCGGTGCGACATGCTCGATCTCACCGAGGAGGCGATGCTTCGCGTACTGCGGACCAATCTGCTGGGACCGTTCCTGCTCAGCTCCGCGCTTTCGCGCCTCATGGAACGGGACGACGCTTTGCGCTATATCGTCAACATCTCGTCGATTTCGGCCTACCTGCCGTCCGTAAACCGGGCCGACTACTGCTTATCCAAGGCCGGCATGGCCATGATGACGAAGCTCTTCGCCGTGCGCCTGGCCCCACACGGCGTGCGCGTCTTCGAGATACGGCCGGGCATCATCCGCACGGACATGACCGGACCGGTCGCGGCGAAGTACGATGCGCAGATCGGCGGCGGCCTCCTGCCGCTTTCGCGCTGGGGCGGGCCGGATGATGTGGCGCGCGCGGTCCTCGCCGTGGTGCGGGGGCATCACGACTATTCCACGGGCGAGGTAATAAACGTGGACGGCGGGTTTCACATCAACAGGGGCGCACTGTAGCGGAAGACGTTTCAGCAATTATTCCAGGGTGCGGCGGATCATAATTTTCATTAAAATGACGGGTCGGACCGATTATGGAAAAAAAACCCATCACCGTCGCGGGTAACGAATTCCCCCTCCATTCCGTGAGGGTGGCCGTTGTCGGTTCGGGCGCGGCGGCGCTGAACGCCGCGGTGCACCTTGCTCGCCTCGGCGTGGACGACGTCGCCATCGTCACCGAGCGCCTCGGCGCGGGCGTTTCGGCAAACGCCGGATCGGACAAGCAGACTTATTACCGGCTCAATCCCGCCGACGACGCGGGGGATTCCGCGCGCGAGACGGCAAATCGGCTTTTCTCCGGCGGCTGCATGCACGGCGACGTGGCGCTGGTGGAGGCCTCGCTTTCGCTTTTAGAGTTCCATCATCTCGCCTCGCTCGGCGTGCCATTCCCCTTCGACCGCTACGGCTCACACGCCGCCTATCGCACCGACCACGACGAGAGAGCGCGCGGTTCCTCGGCCGGGCCCGGCACCTCGATCATGATGTACGAAAAGCTCCGCGACGAGGCCAAGCTCCTCGGCATCCCGGTGCTCGAGGGCCTCACGGTCGTCGACATCGTCACCGTGGACGACACCAACGGCCGCCGCGCCGCGGGCATCATCGCGATGGGCGGTGTTTCCGGCGCGGGTGCGCCATACAACCTGTGCGCGATCGGGGCCGACTATGTGGTGCTTGCCACGGGAGGGCCCGGCGCGCTCTACGCCGACAGCGTCTACCCGGCGTCGCAGGCCGGCTCGCTCGGCGCGGCCGTCGCCTCGGGCGCGGTGGCGCAGAACCTGTCCGAGTCGCAGTTCGGAATCGCGTCAAAGCGTCCGCGCTGGAACCTCTCCGGTTCGTACCAGCAGGCGCTGCCGCGCTATTACTCGACCGCTCCCGACGGAGGCGGCGAACGAGAGTTTCTCGCCGACTGCTTCCCCTCGGTGGAGGCGCTTCTCGCGGCGCAGTTTCGCAAGGGCTACGAGTGGCCCTTCGACGTAAAAAAAATTACCGGGCACGGTTCGTCCTGCGTCGACCTCCTGGTCTATTACGAATCGGTCGTGCGCGGCCGCCGCGTCTACATCGATTACCGCTCCAACCCCTCGTTTCCCGGCTCGGCCTTTGGAATCGACGTCCTTCCGGCCGAAGCGCGCGACTACCTCGAGCGGTCGAACGCTGTCGGTAAAGCGCCGGTCGAGCGGCTCCTCGTGATGAATACGCCCGCATACGAACTCTTCCTGAAGCATGGAATCGATCTCGCGCGCGAACCGCTCGAGATCGCCGTGTGCCATCAGCATGTAAACGGCGGACTCCGCGGCGATATCTGGTGGGAGTCGTCCGTACGGAATCTCTTCCCGGTGGGCGAGGCGAACGGCTCCCACGGCGTGTACCGTCCCGGAGGCGCGGCGCTCAACGCGGGGCAGGTCGGGGGGCTTCGCGCCGCGCAGATGATCGCGCACCGTGTTTCCGGCAAAGCGCCGGAGGGTGGGGACGGTCGAAGCGCCTCCGTACGCATCGCGCTAAAGGCCCGGATACGCGAGTGCAGACGGGCGCTCGCGGCGAAACCGGCGGACCCGCGCGCAGAGCGCCTTGAATTGCAGCGGCGCATGTCGCGCGCCCTCGGCATACTGCGCGATCCTGCCGGGATCGAGCGCGCGATTGAGGAAAACGCCGGGGCGATGCGGCGCCACCGCGAGTCCGGTGTGGCGGCAGCGAAGGCGCTGCGGGATTTTTTAAAAAACGCCGACCTGCTTCTTGCGGAGCGCTTGTTCCTCGAGGCATCGAGGCTCGCGCTTTCGCGCATTGAGGGTGGGCGCGGCTCGTATCTGGTTGGGAGGATCGGGGATTTCCTCAAGATCGACGAGGAGGGACGGGCGCGCACGGTGTCGCCGCCGGTCCTCGGCGGCATGGCCCTCGGCGAGATCGTGGAGCTCTCGCTTGGTGGGGACGGACGCATCGACTCGCGCGTAGTTCCGGTTCGACCCATACCGCGAGAAACCATGTGGTTCGAGAGAGTCTGGAAGGAGTATATGGAAGGGAGCGTGTATACTCCGGATTGAGCGAACGTCAGGGCGCAAAACGTCACTGGCGGGAAGGAGGAAGACATGAAAAAACGGATACTGGTGATTTCCGATGGAATAGTCCACCCGTCCATCCGGGCCAGATGGAATTTCAGGCAATTATTGACCGGCATGGATGAGATCGAATGCGTTTTTTCGTCGTCCATCGGGTCGCTCCGCTCCCTGTCGGACGGGGGCTTCGACGCGCTCGCCGTCTATCTGCACCGGGGCGCCATCCCGGACGACGCCCTCCGCGCCCTCGAAGACTTCGTGCGCGGCGGCGGCGGTTTTCTGCCGGTGCATTCGGCCTCCGCGTCGTTCAAGACGAAAAGCCGCTGGTTCGAGGTAATCGGCGGGCGCTTCATTGGACACGGTAAAATCGGGCCCTTCACCCTGCGCGGAATCGAACAGGAAATCTTCGGAGGAATACGGGATTTCACCGTAAAAGACGAGCTCTACCTGCACGACTACGACACCGCCAACACCGTGCATTTCGTCACTGACACGGCGAAGGGGGCCGAACCCCAGGTATGGACCCGTTCGTACGGAAGGGGCCGTGTCTGTTATTTCGCGCCGGGGCATTGCGCTCCCACCATGCGGAATCCGGGCGCTGTCGAGGTGCTTGAGCGGGGCCTGCGCTGGGTCTGCCGGTCCGGTGATTGAGATCGGGTGATGATACAATGAAAAAACCGTTTACATTTGGCTTCATAGGCTGCGGCGACATCGCGACCGACCTCGCGCGGGTGATCGGCATGACGCCGGGGGTGCGCGTAACGTCGTGCGCCGACCCGGACGGGTCGAGGCTTTCATCCTTCGCGCGCCGCTTCGCGGTAAAGGCCACCTACGACGACGCCGCAAAGCTTATGGAAAAGGAGCGGCCTGACGCGCTTTTCGTCGGGATTCCCCATCACCTCCACCACCCGCTGGCGATGCTTGCGTTGGGCCTGGGGCACAACGTGCTGTGCGAGAAACCCCTTGCCATCACCATGGACCAGGCGCGCGAAATATGCGATACCGCCCGGAAAAATGACCTCAGGCTGGGTGTCAACTACCAGTACCGGTATGACCGCAACGCCCATGCCCTGATCATGGCGTGCCGCGAGGGGCTTCTGGGCGCCATCTCCCACTGCCGCTGCAACATGCCGTGGCACCGGGGACCGGAATACTTTTCGACCGGCACCTGGCGCGCAAGGAAAGGCGAGGCCGGAGGCGGGACGCTTATCACGCAGACCAGCCACTGGATCGACATCGCGCTCGAGGCGATGGGAAGCCCTCCGGTTGCCGTCATGGGAATGACGGCCCGCCGCAGATTCACCGATGTCGAGGTGGAAGACCTTGGCATGGGAACGGTCGAGCTCGCCAGCGGTGCTCTTTTAAACGTAACCGGGGCGATGACGGCGACTCCGCATCAGAAAGTGACGATAGAGGTGTACGGGGAGCGGGGCACCGCCGTCTATACCGGTCCCGACGATTTCCCGCCGGCATCACGGCTGAAATTCCTCGGCGTCAAGGGGAAACGCTATGCCATGCCTTCCCCGGGGTTCTTTTCGCTTCAGCGCAACATGATAGGGTTCTGCCGGTGGGTACGCCACGGAGCGGACTTTTATAACGTCGCCGAGCGGTCTCTGCCGACGCTGGCGACGGTCCTGGCCATGTACCGCTCCGCGGAGAGCGGGAGGAGGGAATCCATTGAATACACGGGATGAAGAAGCTGACAAATACGCGGAACGGCGATAAGCTCTCGAGCTTGACGAAACCCGGTTACAGGGAGGAGCACCCTGAAAGGTCCCAACGGGATGAGGTCATATGTGGCCGACATAGTCCGGGGAAATCTGTTTTTCATCGGCGTATGCGAGATGTTCAGCTTCAACGATGTCAGGACTGCCGTGGCGGTAATCGAATTAAAGGAGGCGAATAATGAAGAATACCAAAGGCGAGCTCTCACTCTGGAACAAGATCGCGTTCGGCATGGGCGACATCTACGGCGGCGGGTCGATGATCATCGTGGGCATCTATTATCTTTATTTTCTGACCGACGTGGTGGGCTTGAGCCCGGCGCTCGCGGGCACGGTGCTCCTGGTCAGCAAGATCTGGGACGCGGTCAACGACCCGCTCATGGGGGTCATCACCGACCGCACCCGTACGCGCTTCGGGCGGAGGCGGCCGTTTCTCCTCGCGGGGATCGCCTTCATCTTCCTCTCGTATTTCATGCTCTGGTATCCGGTGAGCTACGAGAGCGAGGTCGCGCGATTCGCGTTCGTGCTCCTGGCCTATCTCTTCTTCGACGCGGTGATCACGCTGGTCATGGTGCCCTACAACGCGCTCGCCTCCGAGCTGACGCTCGACTATGCCGAGCGCACCTCGCTCATCTCCATCCGCATGGGATTTTCGATGTTCTCCTCGATCCTCTGCGCGGTCGTGCCGATGGAGATCATCAAGATGATCCCGGATGTGCGCGTGGGCCACATGGTCATGGGCGCGAGCTTCGGGCTCTTTTTCGCGCTTCCCTTCCTGGCGACCTTCTTCTATACAAAGGAGCGGCCGGAGTTCCAGGAGGCGGTGCCCGAGTTCAACCTGGTCAAATCCTACCGCGAGCCATTCAGGATAAAGTCGTTCCTGCACGTGATGAGCATGTATCTTTTCGCCTTCGTTGCCATGGACGTGGTGATGGCGATCGTCATCTATTTCATGACGCACTACATGAAGCGCGGCGGGGACACCAACTACGTGCTCGGCGCGCTCCTCATCACCCAGCTATGCGTCATCCCGGCGTACTACTGGTTAAGCCGCAAGACGAGCAAGAAGACCGGTTTCATAATCGCGGTCTGCCTCTGGATGGCGGTGATGGTGTACAGCTTCTTCATAACGCCCGATTCGGGCCGCACGTCGGTCTTCATCTTCGGCAGCGCGATGGGTCTTGCCACCGGCGGGGTGGTGGTGATGCTCTATGCCATATTCCCCGACCTGCCCGACGTCGACGAGCTCGTTACCGGGATGCGCCGGGAGGGTGTCTACGCGGGCCTTCTCACCTTCATGCGCAAGCTCAGCTCGGCCCTCGCGATCTTCCTGATATCGCAGGCCATATCGCTCGCGGGTTACGTACCGCCGGTGAGCGAGACGATAGACGGCGTCACGAAGCTCGTGCAGCAGCCGCAATCGGAAGGGTTTCTCCTGGTGCTCAGGGCGGTTTTCGCGGCCGTGCCGATGGCGCTGCTGGCCCTCTGCCTGCTCTTCGCCCTCGGGTTTCCGCTCACGCCCCAGGTCCATGCACGGCTCAAGGACTTCCTGGCCCGCCGTCGCGCCGGCGGCATGACGGACGAGCTTGCGGCCGAGGAAAAGCGGCTGAAGGATATACTGGTCTGAGCCGTATAAATGGATTTTTCGCATAACCGGAAAATCGAGCGGGAATGCTCCTCCCTCGTCGGGGGAATCCCCGCATCCTCAAGGTCCGCGCCGGACCGTGTTCTCAATGATCGGAAAGAGGCATAAGCATCATGAAAAATAAAACCGGTGAACCGATGTTTCAGCACGAGTTCTTCGAGGCAACGAGCGCGACCGACTATGTGTTCACCGGGTACGGAAGGCCGCCGAAGGGATATCCCGCCCACGAACGCGCCGACCGCTACTCACCGCGTCCCTTCGCGCCGGCCTACGACGCCCGCCGCAGGGCGCTGCTCAACCACGCCATTACCAATCCCGCCCGCACCACCATGAAGGGACATTTTCGCGAGCTGGCGCGCCTTGCGCTCGGACGCGGTCCCATACATGCGGGCCTTCTCGGCGCGGCGCTCACCTATATCGATGAGCGGCGCGACTGTTCCGATTTCGTGATGCTCGGCATCGTGCGCATGCTCTATCAGTTTCGGGAGAGCCGCCTGCTCGACCGGAAGCTCGTCGCGCGCGCGGAAAAGACCCTCCTATCGTTCAAGTACTGGCCTGACGAACCGGGGATCGACTCCATGTGCACCTGGACCGAGAACCACCAGATAATGTTCGCGGCGAACGAGTATCTCGCCGGCCAGATCCTTCCCGACCGTGTGTTCGCCGGGAGCGGCCTTGCCGGCATCGAACGGATGGAGCGCTCGCGCGTGCGGATTTTGCGCTGGATGGAGATGCGCTACCTCACCGGCTTCAGCGAATGGCTCTCGAACGTGTACTACGACGAGGACGTTACGGCGCTGGCGAACCTCGCGGACTTCTGCCGCGATGAAATCGTCGCCCGCCGCGCGGCCATCATCCTGGATCTCATGTTTTTCGATATGGCGCTCAACGGCCACAACGGCATCTTCGGCTCGACCCACGGCAGGAGCTATGCCAGGGAGAAGCGCTTTCCCTTTCTGGAGTCGACGACCGACACCTCCAAACTGTTGTTCGGCACGGGCGTCTTCGCCGGCGAGGACAACATGAGCGCCATAACGCTCGCGCTCGGCGGTTATCGGCTGCCCCGCGTCATTTATGAGATCGCGAATGACCGTGCGCCCGACGAAATCGAAAACCGCCAGCGCATGGGAATACGCCTCCGCGAGGCCGGGCGCTGGGGGCTCGATCTGAACGATCCGGCCTGCGTGATGGAAACGCTCGGCCTCGAGGCCTATGCGCATCCGCTGACGATTACCGCGGTCACCCGGCTCTTCGACGCGTACCGCTGGTGGGAGAACCGATTTTTCGCGATGTTCGCGTCGAAACGCCGTCTCCTCGCCGCGACGCGCGCGCTTGGGCTTCTGCCGCTGGTCGCACGGTTCTTCGAGAAGGACATCACCCGCAACACCCGAGAAGAGGTGAACATCTACACTTATAAAACGCGCGAGTACATGCTCAGCTGTGCTCAGGACTACCGTCCGGGCTACGGCGGCGACCAGCAGCATATATGGCAGGCGAGCCTTGGCGGTGAAGCGGTGTGTTTTACGACGCATCCGGGCAAATACGAGGACGGCTCCATTGGTTACTGGACCGGCTCGGGCAGGCTTCCGCGCGCGGCGCTGATCAAAAACGTGCTTTTGTGCGCGTACAACGTCCCCCGGCGCCCGGGGATTTACCATACCGACCGGTTGTTCTTTACGCACGCGTGGCTGCCGCGCGACCGCTTCGATGAGGTGCGCGAGCGTGCCGGCTGGGTGTTCGCACGGAAGGGCGGCGCGTACCTCGCGCTGCATTCTCAAAACGGGTATCGCTGGCAAAGCGAGGGGCCCGATGCCGGGCGCGAGCTCATAGCGGAGGGGGCGAGAAACATCTGGATATGCGAAATGGGCGACGCACGGTGCAACGGCGGTTTCGATACGTTCGTTGACGTGATGGCAAACAGCGCGATATCCTTCAAGGGGGCCCGGGTGCGGTTCGAATCGCCCTCGAGGGGAATTATCGAATTTGGCTGGAAAGGCCCCGTCAGGAACAGGGGCGTAACGGTGAACACCGGGGGCTATCGCCGCTACGATAATCCGTACTGCCGGGCGGAGTTTCCCCCGGATGAAATCGTGATCGGGCACGGCGCGCACCGGCTAAGGCTCGATTACCGTCGCGGCATCCGCGAGACGAGCGGGTATGTATAGATACTTGATACCGGGTGAATCAAGTGAAGGACCATCGGCTTACAGCGGCCTGCGGCGGAGAAGACCCGTGACTTGCAGTTTACCGGTAATGCATATCGTAATGGCAGAACTGTCGCGAATCCCCGGATCATCGCCCTTCCCCCCGCTTTCGGATGGATCGTTATCCGGTTACGCAATAACTTTACCATGGTATAACCGTTTGAGAGGTGCATCACATGCGAATCGACGAAATCATGAAAAAAAGCGGCGGCGGGACCTGCGTGACGCTGGGAGAGCTCATGCTCCGTCTATCGCCCCCGGGCAAGGAACGCTTTTTGCAGAGCCCGCACTTCGAGGCGCGGTTCGGGGGCGGGGAGGCCAATGTTGCGGCGAGCCTCGCCATATTCGGTCATTCCGCGCGTTTTGTCACGGCACTCCCCGACAACGAGATCGGCCGCGCGGCGGTGCGCGACCTCCGCGGCTTCGGGGTGGACACCGGCTGCATCTTCCTGGTAAAGGACGCCCGCATGGGCATCTATTTCGCCGAAAAGGGCGCGAACCAGCGCGCCTCGGCGGTCATTTACGACAGGGATGGCGCCGCGATCAACAATCTCAATCCCGGTGATGTGGACTGGGGCCGGGTTTTCGCCGGATGCGGCTGGTTTCACATCACCGGAATTACGCCCGCTCTTTCGCGAAACGCCGCAGACCTCGGCCTGCGCGCGGTTGCCGAGGCCAAAAAGCGCGGTGCGGTCATTTCCTGCGACCTCAATTATAGGGCGAAGTTATGGAAATACGGCAAAGCCGCGCGGGAAATAATGCCCGAAATCGCGCGCCATACCGACGTACTCATCGCCAACGAGGAGGACTGCCAGAAGTCGCTCGGGATAGGGGGCTTCGAGGTGAAGGGCGGCGGACTGGACGCCAGGAGATACGAGGAGCTTACCCGCGCCGTGGCGGCGGCGTACCCGGACCTTGCCCTCATCGCCGTCACCCTCCGGGAGAGCGTATCGGCCGACGCCAACGGCTGGAGCGCGTGCTGCTTCGACGGGAAGGACTTTACGCTTTCATCGAAATACATGATAAACGACATCGTCGACCGTGTCGGCGCCGGCGACAGCTTCGCGGCGGGTCTCATCTACGGTATTTCGTCCCTTCCGACCGTAAAGGAGGCCCTGGAGTTCGCCGTGGCCGCCTCGTGCCTCAAGCACTCGATCGAGGGCGATTTCAACCTCGCCACGGTGGCCGAAATAGCGCGGCTTGTGCGCGGAGAGTCGTCGGGGCGTATAAACAGGTAGAAATTAAATGTCAAGACCCGTACGCCTTTTTCCGAAAATTAAGACAGCATATTCCCGGGCGGTACCGAATCGAATGACGATGATAAAAAACCTGAAAATTGCGGTTTCAGCGCTGACGGTGGCCCTGTCGGCGTGCCTGGTCTTGAGCACCGGCGCCAAAGCGGCCTTCCTCCTCGACAAGGAGGCGCCGGCGCGCGTGGAGAAAACGGAACCGGTGGCGCCGGCCAGGGCCGGGAGCGAGTTCCCACCGCACATTGCGACCAACATAAAGGCTCAGCCCGTGGCCGGGGTGAGGGGCGCTATCAGGATAAGCTGGGACGCGGATCCCACGGCCCCGAACGATTTTATCGTCGGTCGTTCGATGGAGATACCCGACACCGCCGGGAAGGCGGTCGCGGCGCGCTCGATCAAGATCGTTCCCGCCGCGCCGGGTTCGAGCGTCATCGATACCAACCTTCCGCCGGGCCGTTACTACTACGTCGTGCTCGCGCGGGAGAAAGTAATGTCCCACGATGTCGAGGTTTATCCCGACGTCAATTATACGGTAAATCCCGTCGTAATGGAAAGAGATGAGCCGATATCGACGCGCCCGGTCCTTCCCGACCAGGTCGCGCTTATCCACGCGCAGGCGATAAACCAGACACATGTGGCGTTAAGCTGGAAAGGCGTATCCGGCCAGGGGATCACCTATACCGTCTATCGTGGCACGCAGCCGCTGTCCACGCCCGAGCGCCTGAAGAGCGCCGACAGTGTCGCGACCATCACCGACGGGCGTGAGTCGTATACGGACCGGGGTATCCAGGCTACCGGCAACTATTATTATGCCGTCACCACCAGGGACATTGCGGGAAACGAAGATTTCCAGCTCACACCGGACCAGAGCTATATGACAAAGGGAGTGTATGTGGCCTTTATCTCCGAAGCCACGGTGTCGGGGCTTAAGGCCATTCCCGGGGATGATGGATCGATCAGACTCACCTGGAAGGGTGTCGGATCCGGTTCGGTCGAATACCTGGTATACCGTTACAACAGGCCGATTACGGACGTTCAGCGGCTGGCGCTTGCAACGCAGCTCGGCGTTGTCCGGGCGGGTGTGGAAGAATATATCGACAATAATCCGGGTAGGGACGTACATTATTACGCCGTATTTGTTCGTTTTCAGGATTCTTCCATAGAGAACACCATTAAACAGGGGCAGAACTGCACCATCGATCCGGTCGCGGCGCGGCGGAAGGCGGTTGCGCAAAAGGAGCCGCCCGTAATAATCGCGCCCCCGGCGAAAAAGGAGATCGCACGTCCAATTCCCGTTGAGACCGGGACGGTCGACGCTATACTTCGCGAAACATTTTTCAAGGAGAAGTACTCCGCCTCGGCAAAAAAACTGGGAGATGTCGTACGCACTTCCGACAATGAGACCGAGGTCGCCAAGGCGCGCCTTTTCATCGGGCGTTCGCTCGTTGAGATGCGGCAGTACAGGAAGGCGATCGATTATTTTCTGATGCCCGACGTGAAAAAGCATTTTTCCAGAGAGGCGAAGTTCTGGAGTGAGTACGCAATTTCGAGGACGCGTTGAGCGCCGGGCTGCGATAACGCCCCTTTCGCCCCCGGTCCGCGCTTTCCGGGAGCGTGGCGCCATATACGAGG
Organism: Spirochaetota bacterium; assembly: GCA_035477215.1. Lineage (NCBI taxonomy): Bacteria > Pseudomonadati > Spirochaetota > Spirochaetota bacterium. The sequence goes on from DATIKU010000014.1 coordinate 176,695, forward strand.
TGAGGAGATTCACTGATGAAACCGAAACTGATTGTCGGCATGCTGCTTGTGGTACTTGGGGTCGGCGTTTTCGTATACAACGAAAACTTCCTGAAACCCGAGCGCGAGGCGCGCGAGATGATGGTGGAAGCGAAGATGATTTACGAGCGGGGAGACAAGGACTCGATCAACCAGGCCATCAATATCTTCACCAAAGTGATAGCGAAGTATCCCTCGTCGCGGCTGATTCCCGATGCCTACTATTTGATAGGGCAGTGTTACGAACGCATTGGCCTCAACCGGCTTGCATTTCTCAAATACAGCTATCTTATCAAGAACAACCATCCGTACCTCTCGGCCGATCTTCGCAAGGAAGTGATGATACGGCTGGCCCGCCTCAACGTGCTCAAGCAGTACAACGAGGAGGGGATCAATCAGCTTTATGGCCTGCTCAACGCCAATTATAACAAAGAGCTGCGCAGCCGCATTTATTCGGAGCTCGGCCACACGTATCTGCGTCTCGGCGAGTACCAGCGTTCCGGGAGGATGTTCGATATAGCCCTTGCCGAAAACGGGAGCAACGAGGAGGCCCTGGTCGGCAAGGCCCGCGTTTTCAAGCGCCTGGGCATGGACGACGACGCCTACGACACCTACGAGAATTTCCTGCGCTATTACGGCGCGGTAAGCCAGTATGCTTCCGACGTCCGCTCGGCCTACAGGGACCAGGCGTACAGGAGCGGCCTCGACGCGTTCGGGAAGGGGAGCTACGATAGGGCCATTTCGTTTTTCAGCAGGGTGCTGAAAAACTTCCCGGAAGACCGCCTCGCCGAAAACGCGATGTACTGGATCGGCGAGAGCAGCTTCGCGTTGCGCAGGTTCGATACGGCCATATCGTGGTTCAATCGCACGCTCGGGAATTCCTTTTATCACAAAGACCAGGATGCGCAGATAAAGAAGGGGTACGCGTATTTCCTCGGCAAGCGTTTCGACCTGGCCGCTCGGGAGTTTCAGACCTACCTGAGAAATTATCCAACGGGCCAGCACGCCGCCACGGCCCGGGAATGGAAGAGCATGAGCACGAAAGAGCTTCTCTATCGGATCGAGGGTAAAAAAGTTCCGGACGAAGGAGATGAGGATGATTCTGTCCCGCCCGAGGACTCCACGGGGAAGAGCCCTTCAGCCAGGGGGGAGAGCGACGAGGAGGTCGCCGGGGATTATGGATACGGAGGCGACATGAACGTCGAAAAAATTGAACTTGAAAATGTCGCGGAACTGTAGATGATGGCAATCACCCCGCTGAAAGCGGGGTGATTGGCAAAAAGCCGCCATCACGCCGAGCAATCGGCCGGAGAGACTGAGCACACGCAGGCGGACACTCATTTTACTCAAAAACAGGAAAAAATGTTCACTAAATATTTTGAAGATGCGCAGAAACAACTCGTAAAAACCCCTTCCGGCGGCCGGGCTAAAACGCAGGTGAAGGCGAAGGGGAAGGCAACGCCCAAATCCGTCAAATCCGCCGATCCCGGCGCTGACGGCAAAATTGACATGCATGGATTGATGAAGACCATCGAGGGGATCGTTCCGCTTGAGCTTGATGTGGGCACACTCGGAATAATCGATCCCAGCGGATACTCTCCCGAAGGCGTCGATTTTATCACCTTCCGCCCATTGTGCAGGGACATGTCCGCGCTGATGGGCGGATACGTACCCTCCGAACTGGTATACGGCACCTTCCACGTCTGCGGCGATTTCGGCAGGGAGAGCCTCCAGGGGGGCCTCAACAAGGTGATACAGGCCAAAAAGGTCAACATCTTCACGGAGGACCGGCAGGACGTTCCGGCAATACCCGCATTCATTATCAGCGGCGGGGGCGGTATGAGACTGGAGGATGTAAAGGACACGATCGTCGATTACTACGTTTCAAAAAGTGTCGACTATATCCTCGAGTTCGACGTTCTGATGATCCTTAACAAGGGGCTTGTCGTTAAAAACTGGCGCGAAAAAAGGAGCTTCATCGCGCTCGAGACGGGTGCGGCCACACTCATGTGGTTCTACATCCTGATGCACGAATACCTCGACATGGAGCGTGGAAAGACCCTGGATCTCAGAAACTATGTAAAATATACGGAAAAGTACGCGGAATACTGACCGATTTTATAAAAACCGGGTGATTTTTCGAAGGATTTTTCCCCGGGCAGCCGGCCGGGTGGAATGTCCGCTCCGCCGGGGCCCATCGCACATCCCGTCAATTTTATTGACGATAATTATTCTTGACAAAAACTGAAATTATTAATAGGCTATTGGTCCTAATAGCGGTCAGGTTTTCTCTGCGTATAACAACACCCTCGGTAAGGAGCGGTAAAGAGTGAAAGAGCAAAAACAGAGACTGGGCGCCCTGCGGGGGCTGTTCTTCGCGGGCCTTCTTTCCTCAATTCTTGTAATGCCGGGCGCCTGCGAGGCCAGGGAACAGAAAGACATGATCCTTGTCCTCGATACATCGATGAGCATGATCGGCAGCGGCGGCCGGAACATAATGGCGGGAGTGAAGGAAGGCCTGGACAAGTTCATCGATCAGCTCGAGGCGGGTGACAGCTTCACCTTCATCACCTTCGATACGGAAGTAAAGCTCTATCCGATTGTCTACATCCATGACAAAAACGACAAGGAAATCTTAAAGAAGTATGTCTCGGTGATTGAGGCGAAAGGGGCCTGGACCTACACGCAGGAGATGATTAGGAACGTATTCAAGACGGCTCAGAGCCTCGAAGAAAAGGAGAAGGGCAGACAGAGGGTTATCGTGGTCCTGACCGACGCGCTTGATGATCCTCCTCCCGGGCGGCGTCACGAACGCTTCGATATCAAGAAAATTGCCAAGCAGTACAATAACAAGGACTGGTTTATTTTCCTCGTAAATCTCGGGGATATCAAAACCGGCAGGATGATTGAAAAAGCCCAAAAGGACATAAAAGACAACATTTCACCGTACACCAGGGTCGTCGACGCGACCGATGCTCCGGGCAAGGTCATCGAGAAGCAGCTGATGCGGGATGTCCGCGACATGTCCGCCGAGCGGCGCGAGAATGAAAAGACCTTCCTCTCGAGTCCCTGGTTTCTCGGCGCCCTGGCGCTTCTGGTCGCGCTGGTTGTGCTGATTCTGGTGCGCCGTTACCTGGGGCTCCGGGTGAGCGGCGTGCTGGATTACTGGAACAACACCATCCTCGATCCGTATATCAACACGATCAATCTCTCGCGGCAGGAGGGCCGGAAAATAAGCATCGGCCGCGGAAGCGGCCTTACGGTAAACATCAGGGACATCGAGATTGCGGAGCCGTTCAGGGTCGTCGCGCGCCGCGACAAGGGCGTGATAAAATGTGCGCTCCAGTGGGGAAACAGTTATACCATAGAGTTCCAGAACGGGGTGCAGGGTGAATACCTGAAAGACGGGGACGTATTCAAGGTGGCGAACTATACGTTTAAGTACAGTATCGATTGACGGATGGAGAAGGGCTGTATTTTAATAAAAAATTTTATTTTAATTTAAAATAAAGCCTTGACATCGCATGAAGCGCTGATACACTCACGGCGGCTTTCCGTAGTGAAACGAGAATCCCCCCGGGTGAAGAGCGTGTTATTATATAAGTGTTTTTAATTCGAGCGGGGGCGGTTTAACTAAGTCCGCAGCAGAAAAAAGGAGGTTTTTACATGTCGATAACTCAATTACCCAAGAGCCCGAATAAATTTCATCCTACCGAGCCGAGCGCGGTCGGGTCGCGGAATTCGATCGCTCAGGAAGGGCGCGATAAGATCGCGGAATCGAAGCTTGTCATTGATGAAACATCGGACAAGGTATTAAATACCATCATGAACAAACTTCCCGAAGAGGTTCTCTCGAGGCTTGACGTGATGGGCGGGCTGAAAGAGAAAATATACAACTACGTCAACCAGGCGTACGTCAACATGGCCAACCGCTACACGGTCACCATGGAAGACGAATTTTTAAAGAAGGTTCGCGACTTCGTCGACAAGGAAGAGGCCAAGGGACTGGCCCGTTATACTTCCCGCGAGATGATCGAGCTTCTCGACAAGATCGGGGGCGCCGACAAGTTCAACACCGGCGAAATCGAGAAGTCGATGGTCAATATGTACGGGCACCTTCAGGGCCATATCCAGCGCGGCATGAACGACCTCGAAAATGAGACCAACGCCATACTGAGACAGAAGACCGACGTCGGTGCCTTTGTCCGCGGTGAAAACGCCTATGCAATTATCAAGTGCATCTTCAAGGACAATCAGCTTCGGCCCAAGTTCGTTTACGACGTCAAACTGTCGATCAACATCCTCGACAGCGAGCTGGTGAGCCCGATCTACCACTACCAGGTAACCGTCGAGTCTCTCCTTAAAGACGCCATCCAGAAGCACATCCAGGACCTCATCGACAAGCAGGTACAGCAGCTTACCGAGGAGCTGGTCGACCAGGGCAAGAGCGAACTGTCGGGCTCGGAGATAATGTTCGAAAAGATCAAGAGGATCGACAGCTATACCGACGACGACAAGGAAGACGAGAAGTCCCGCCGGTACACCATTCTCGCCAAAAGGTTCCTGGACAAGATCGAAGGCCTCCGCGCCGAGATCGACATCGAGGAGTACGATCCGCTGAACATCCGAGAGAACATCAAGCATATCATTGACTCCGAAAATATCCGTAACCGCGGCTACAACACCGCGATCAACGCACTTACCTCGATCCTCGACACCTCGAAGCTCGGCTATCAAGTGTGCGACAACATGAAGAACGCCCGCATATGCCAGATCAGGGAATACGAGGAGATGGACAGGACGATCCTTCCCGACGAGCGCTATGCCATCAGGCTGGCCTACTACGACCAGAACCAGTTGCGCGAAGAGAAGCGCGAGTTCGACCGCCAGATGGAAGGCTTCACGAAGGAGATTCTGCGCGCATGGGACGTTGTGCATGCCCATTATGAGTCCAAGAAGCGCTTCCGTTCGCTGAAGGATTTCGACGATCTCTGCAGCCGCCTCATGAGCAAGGAGTGGAGACGCGGAAAGAAGGAAGAAGAGGCCGATCCCAACAGCGTTCTCTGGAACGAGCTCGGCGAGCTATACAACGAAGGCAGCTTCGTCGAGAAGAACAACAGGACCTACGAGGACAGGATACTCAACCTCAAGGGCAAGTTGAAATACCTCAGAGAGATTTTACAGAACATGCATGGCTACCAGAACCCGATCGAGCGCGTAATCCTCGACGAGCGCCTGAGCTTCCTTGACAGGAAATTCAATGAATTCACCTACAAGATCAACCCGCACCACATTCAGCCGGGGCTCATCCTCGACGTCGACGTTACGACGATCAAGAGGAAGCAGTACATGCTCAAGGGTATGGCGAATGTTCTGAACGAGTTCCTGTACGGTATCTCGAAGGGATTCGCCGACGCGGCATTCGCCCAGTTCAAGAGAAGGAGGTCGACCGTTCGTTCGGACATCTCGCAGTCTTTCGGCGAAGAAGAGATCAAGGAAGATATTTTCGAGACCGCTTATAAAACGGCCGCCGACGCTGCTGAAGTCGCGGAAGTGAAGGGATCCATAAACCTTTCGCCCCGTCTAAAGCCGAAAGGCAAGGCTTCCGGTCTGAAAGAACTGTAAAAATCGGTAACAGCGCAATTTAAAAAAGGGTGCCCGAAAGGGTGCCCTTTTTTTCTTTATTTAAGGGGAAAAGTTGGGTTTAGGCGTGGGGATATTATTTGCTGACAGTTGACAAAATGCTTGCAATTATTTTAAAACCGCGGACAATATACACTGCATGGTTCGGTGTGTCCGGATGATGCTGCGGCCCGGCATATAACGGTTTGCTGCGGGGAAAAAATTTGTCACAAGGAGTCTGACCCATGGAAAGCGCTTTTTATTCGCTTGCGACCAAGAGCAATTTCAACAAGGCACTGAACCACTTCTTCAAGGTCAATGAGATCGTCGATTACCTCGATTCAAAAAGAAATCTCGCCGATGTCATAAACGCCGATCTCGACCAGAACGAGATCATGATAGACCAGATTCTTCCGATCGTCGGGGCGGTGATCCGCGATAAGTACCGGTATTCATACGATTCATACAATGTTCACGAAAAGGTAACCGACTTCGCGAAGCTGGCCGGGGAGACCGCCAAGTGGACGGCGCTGGACATACTGATCGTTTACTACACCCCGGCGGGGGAGATATCGCTTGTTAATCCCAAGAATATGGCCCACTGGGACAGGGTTCGCGAACTGGCAAAAGACCAGGCGATGGTCATATACGCGCGCCATCTGAAAGAGGAAAAAGACTCCAAGATCGAGCACGAGGCGATCGCGGCCATTGAGGAGATGATCGCCGGCAAGGACGTATTCATCAACAAGGACTTCATCGACCAGACGGTCGCGCCCAAGGCGGCCCCGCCAAGGCCGGTGGTGCAGGCGGCAGCGGCGGCCGGACAGAGAAGGATGACTCCCAAGTATTCCGTCCAGGTGACCAACGAGCTTTTCCATAATGGAAACGTGGAGGCCTGGAAACGAATCATCGAAAGCTATAAGGTCGCTCATCCGGACATCGAAGTAAGGATATTTTATGAGAACGAGCTTATCAATGATATCAATACCCTTTTTAAATGGGGCAAAGTGAAGACGGGCGGTTTGATTTTCTTCCAGGCTTCGGGCGAGAATATCCGTAACGTTTCCAAGCTGCAGAAGTACCTCTTCGAGGGTGCAAGCCCCCGTTTCGAACAGTTCCTCAAGCTTGGCGTCGGCAAAGTTCTCAAGCTTTTCTAACGTAACGCAGACTGAAAAAAGAAACGGAAAAGCAATAAAAAGGGAGAATTGAACAATGGAAAACATAGTTTATTTCAGCAAGGACCTCAAAGAGCTTGATGAGAAAGTTAAAAAAAGACTCGGTATTCGGGGACGGCGCGCGGTTGAGCTTGCGATGATGGGCCTCCCGATAGCTCCCGGCTTTATTATAGATTCGGAGCTTACAAGGAAGCTGCCACAGGTAAATTTGAAGGAGTTTTTAAAGACTCATATAGACCACCTCGAAAAAGAAACCAAAAAGGGATTCGGCGATGCGAAAAGGCCGCTCCTTCTCAAGGTGGTTTTAAGCTCGGATTTCAATGTGCCGTATTTCCCCTCGATACACAACATAGGGCTCAACGACAAGACGGTGACCGGCTTCGGACAGTTTACCGGATTGGATTTCGCATACGGTGAATACAGGTTTTTACTGAGGAGCGTGGGGACAAAAATATACAGCCTGGAGGCCGCGGACTTCGACAAGATGGACGCGAAGGGCGCGAAGCAGAAGGCCGAAGACATAAAGAAGGCCGTGGATAATTTTAAGAAGTACCTTGGTGACAAATACAGCGAAGACGTGTACGACCAGCTCGGTCTTATACTGAAAGGGGCGGCTTCCAGGTATTGCGACTCCGAGATCGATGTGGACGATTCACTCTCCATCATGGTGCAGGCGATGGTCTACGGCAACTTCGGCAACAATTCCTATTCGGGGAATTACTATACGAGGAATATCATTACGGGTGACCCGCTTATCCAGGGTAGCTTTCTCCAGAACGCCTTCGACATCGACAAGAGCAAGTCGAAGGATATTGCAAAGATCGATAAAAAGTATTTCGACAAGTTCTCAGACATAGCCAAGAAAGTGGAGGAGAAGTTCAAGGAGATCCGGGAGATCAAGTTCACCATCGAGGAAGGCGATTTCTGGCTGGTTGAGCAAAGGGACGTTGACGAAAAATCGACCCAGGCGCACATCAAAACGCTGCTCGATCTATGCAAGCGGAAAAGCGTGACCGAAGAATACGTGGTCGGCAATATCAAGCCGGCCCAGCTTAACGAGCTTCTGCACCCCGTTATCGATCCAAGGACGATCGGCGGCGTCAAGACCATCAAGGGCGGGATTTCCGGATCGCCCGGGGCGGCGATCGGCCGGGTGTTCTTCTCGACGCCGAAGCTGCTTGAGGAATATAAAAAAGCGATCATGCACGGGGGCGACACCAACCTGATTCTGGTGATGCCCTCAAGTTACGCGGAGGATGTCAAGGCGATCGAGGTCGCGAAGGGCGTTATGACCACGGAGGGCGGGTTCTCTTCACACGCCCCGGTGGTCGCTCGCAGTTTGGGAAAGGTCGCCATGGTTCAGCCGGACATGAGGATTCGCGGCACTACTTTCACACTGGCCGGCAAGACGGTAAAGGAAGGGGACTACGTTTCGATCAACGTTCCCTATTACGAACCGCCGACGATATATCTGGGGAAGGTCGGCCTCATCGAACCGAACGTAAAGGAAAACGGGCTCATCGACTTTCTTAAAATCGTGGAAAAGTTTATTGATGATTTCGATGTTCGCGCCAACGCCGATCAGGGGCGCGACGCCAAGCTCGCCCGCGAGTTCAACGCCGTTGGTATCGGCCTGTGCAGGACCGAGCACATGTTCTTTAACGAGAAGCGCATCATGAGGTTCCGGGAGATGATCCTCGCCGAGTCCGAGGATGAGCGCAGGAAAACCCTGGATGCGTTGAAGCCCATGCAGCGCTCGGACTTCTACGACCTCTTCAAGACGATGGTCGGGTTCCCGGTAACCATTCGCCTGCTCGACGCGCCTTTACATGAATTCCTGCCGCGTACGGACGCGAGTATGAAGGAGTTTATACGGCACATGCAGGGCCGGGGAAAGGCCCCCAAGCCCGCCGAAATAATGGCGCGCTGCGAGGAGCTCTCGGAGATGAACCCGATGCTCGGGCATCGCGGGTGCCGGGTCGCGATCACTTATCCGGAAATCTACGAAATGCAGTGCCGCGCGATCTTCGAGGCGGCCTGCATGCTGAGAAAAGAGGGCATAAAAATCAAACCCGAAATCATGATTCCGATTGTCATGACCGAGCACGAGCTGAAGTTCATCAAAAACGGCAAGAAAATCGAAGGAAAGGTCGTCAAGGGTATACGGGACATAAAGGACGAAGTGGTCATGGAGTATGGCGTCGAGGACCTCGACTACAGCGTTGGGACCATGATAGAGCTTCCCGCGGCGGCCCTCGGCGCGGGCGCTATCGCGCAGCATGCGGAGTTCTTCAGCTTCGGCACGAACGACCTTACCCAGACAACGTACGGACTCTCTCGCGACGACATCAACTCGTTCTTCCCGAGCTACTCGCTCTACGACCTCATCCGCAACAATCCTTTCCAGGTGCTGGGCGAGCAGGTAAAGGAGCTCATCGAAGTCGCCGCGCTCCGCGGGCGGCTCACCCGCCCGGACATCAAGATGGGACTGTGCGGCGAGCACGGAGCGGACCCGGAGAATATCGAGTTCTGCATCAATGTGGGACTGAACTACGTTTCGTGTAATCCGTATTCAATCCCGCTCGCAAAGCTCGCGGTTGCACAGTACAACCTGCGGGAAGAAGAATAGCCAAAACGGCGAAGTTTCGGTGAAACCGAGGAGAGGGACGGGAGTCTCTCTCCTTTTTTCTTGTCGAGTTACGCATCGGTCAGAGGTACTGTACCGAGGCAAAGGAGCGGCGTATTCCCCGGGAGTAACGGAAAGCGGGATATCCGAGTATCATCGCCAGCGACACGCTGTTTTTGTCCGGTATTCCCCACTTTCTCTTCAGACGTTTTTCGCGGTTGATTGCGAACGACACGGTGCCGATCATGCAGCTTCCCAGCCCAATCGCTTCCGCGGCGGTCATCGCATACGTGCATGCGATGCTTCCGTCCACGGGGTCGGCATAGGGCGATTGATGGAACAGCAATACGCACGGGGCGTGGTAGAAGAGGTAGTCCGTAGTATCAGACCGCGCCTCTGTTATGGCGCGTAAGGCCGGGATGACAAATCCTTCCATCATTTCAGCGTCGGTCTTTTTCATGAAGGGAACCGCGAGGGTCTTTATTACCGGGTTGTCGAAAATGAGCCACTTTTTAAATATACCGCAAATGTCCCCGGCGAGTTCCCAGACGCGTTCCGTCGACATCACCGCGACAACCCCGACGTCCGATGGCGGCAGGCCCATGGGCGCGGTCGAAGCGACCGAAATAATTTTTTCGATCGATGCTTTTTCGACGGGGCGATCGCTGAACTCGCGCACGCTTCTGCGCGAGGCCAGCAGATTATACAGGGCGCCAAGGGAGGCGCGTTCATTCTTTTTCGGCAGGGGAAATGAGTATTCAGGGTCGACGCCGCGTCCGGTGACCGAAATGGCGCTGCGCGGGCAGACGAGCATGCACTGCGCACAGCCTATACAGCCCAGGCCGTTGTCGGGAAATATTTCGGGCCTTCCGTCCACGTCGAGAATGGTGAACGACTTGCATACCCTTGCGCACAGGCCGCATGAAGTGCAACGGCAGTAGTCTATCGAGGGACGGGCCGGTTCGTCACCGAAGCCCGTTTTGATCGTTTTCCCCGGCCTGTCTTTCATGATATATCTCCGGCGTTTTTGTAATCGGTTAAGGTTAAAAATATAAAGCATATAATTCAACCTATTAATGGCGTGTTTCCAGGTGCTGATGGAGACAGTGTCATGCAACATGTAATGGCGAATGTAATAATAATTAAAATTGTCTTGATAATATTTGGCCACTTATTACCTTTTCCAAAAAAAGGAGATGGGTCTATGGACAACAAGGATATCGTCATTATTTCAGGTTGCAGAACGCCGATCGGCAGTTTCGGGCAGAGCCTGCGCGACGTACGCGCGTACGAGCTTGCTTCGCTTGTAATGAAGGAAGCGATGGCCAGGGCGAAAGTAGAGGGGGCACAGCTCAGCGACGTAATCTTCGGGGATTGCATTCAGACCTCGGAGGAGGCGAACACGGCCAGGACCGCGGCGCTGAAGACCGGTATTCCGGTCGGGGTACCGGCGGTCACCATTCAGCGCCAGTGCGCTTCGGGTATGCAGTCCGTAATTTTCGCGAGCCAGCAGCTCCAGTGCGGAGATTCCGAGATCGTGCTTGCCGGCGGCGTGGAGTCCATGTCGAACGCGCCGTACATACTCAAAAAGGCCCGCTGGGGCGCACGCCTGACACACGGTGAAATGACCGACGCGATGTGGGAACTGCTCCACTCGGGCAGCGGCCTGCTTGGCGAGGCCTATATCATGGGCCAGACGGCCGAGAACCTCGCGAAGAAGTACAATATTTCGCGTGACGAGCAGGACCAGCTTGCCTTTGAAAGCCACTCGAAAGCACTTGCCGCGATCGATTCTGGAAAATTCAAGGATGAAATTGTACCGGTTCCCATTCCCGGACGCAAGGGGGAGGTGAAGATGTTCGATACCGACGAGCACCCACGCCGCGATGTAAGCCGTGAAAGTCTGGCCAAACTGAAGCCGGCCTTTGATAAAAATGGGACCGTTACCGCGGGGAATTCATCCGGATTGAATGACGGGGCCGCGGCGCTTGTGATCACCAGCGCGAAGAAGGCGCAGGAGCTCGGAGCTAAACCGGTGGTGAGGATCGTCGCCAATGCTCTGGTGGGTGTCGAACCGCACCTGATGGGATACGGCCCGGTCCCCGCCGTCGAGAAGCTCTTAAAGAAGACCGGTATGAAACTCGATGACATCGGTCTGATCGAGGCGAATGAGGCGTTTGCCGCCCAGTACCTCGCCTGCGAAAAGGGCCTGGGGCTCGATCGTACGAAGGTCAATGTAAACGGATCCGGCGTCGGCCTTGGACATCCGGTAGGCTGTACCGGGGCGCGGCTTGTCGTCACGCTTATGAATGAGATGAAGCGCCGGAATGTTCGGTTTGGTATCGCGACCCTCTGCGTAGGCGGTGGCATGGGCGCGGCGGTCTTAATTGAAAATATTTGATTGATCGTCCATCGTGACGCACGGTCGCGGTTGGAGGCGCACGGCCGTGCGTCTCTAACCGCTGAAAAAAAATGGACAACATGGCCGCTTCGTTGGTATATTGCCTACTAACCTTACCATCAGGAGAGATGAAATGGCGGATTCGATTACGAAAGATATGACGTTCGGGGAGCTTATTAAAAAGCATCCCAAGGCCGGGCCAATCCTTGCGGGGTATGGACTTCATTGCATAGGGTGCCACATCGCGACCATAGAAACACTCGAGCAGGGGGCCAGGGCCCATGGGCTGAACGACTCGGATATCAGCAGAATGCTGTCGGACCTGAACGCCGTGGCGGGATGAGATTAGGGCCATCGCGATAAAACGAGGCGAGGTTAAATGACCCCGCCTCGTTTTATTGGTTGTTTCTCGATGGTGAGGGAAGGATTCGAACCTTCGAAGGCTTCGCCGGCAGATTTACAGTCTGCTCCCTTTGGCCGCTCGGGAACCTCACCTGTGAGCTGGCGAGAGGAATCGAACCCCCAACAAGCTGATTACAAATCAGCTGCTCTACCGATTGAGCTACGCCAGCAAGCTCAACATGCTACCCTTCTATTTGATGAAAATCGAGTGTCAATACTTTTTTTCAAACCACTACTGGAAAAACCCCCGACAGAGAGATACCGCACCGCTGAAACGGGGCATGCGATAATATATTATTGACAGTGGTGCGCGTCAGATGCTTTAATGCCTTCTGATTATCCGGTTATATATCGTTTGATATTTTTTATAAAGCTGAGAAAACCTTTCTCCGTGGGAATTCAGATAACCGTTGAAATTAAGTTTACGCCCCCGCGGCGAGCGGTCCCGATGCAGAGGCCTGAATGAATGCGAGATTGCTTCCGTTTGCCGGTGCTGTACTGTTTCTTTGCGCCGGTTTGTCACATGCTGAAACGAGGAAACTGACGAGGGAAGATTGTGTTACGATCGCCCTTGAGAACCATCCGGCGGTGATGGTCCTTGCCCAGGAGCAAAAAAAGGCGGTGGCGAACTACCGCCTGTCGAAAGCTCCCAACAGAATTCAGGTGAACGGAGAGGTTAAAACCGCCGAGTATCTTAAACCCGAATCTTCATCGTCGGGATTTAATGTCCCCGGCAGGGACACCACCATCGGTATCTTTGCAGGAACGTCGGCGATCTACAACCTGATCGACCCCAATATTTCCAAGAAACAGGAGGCCGCCAAACTCGCCATCGACATGTCCAAGATGCACGAGATCAAGGAGCGGTCGACCATTGTCTTTAATGCGAAAGCCGCCTATTACGCATTCAATATGGCGATCGAGAACGTGCGGCTCCGCGAGAAGCTGCGGGACAAATACAGGGTCAAGCAGGAGACGACCGTTATTCTTTTCAGAAACGGGCTGCGGCCCATCCTCGACGTCACCAAGGCCGATGTGGATCTTGCATCCGCCACCCTCGAGTACGAAAAGGCAAGGAACCAGGAAAACCTCGCCAAGACCGAACTGCTGGCGGCGCTGGGGGTGATGGACGAGGAGATCGACGTCGAGACGCTCAAAATCGACGTGCTTCCCTCGGTACGCTTCTCCTTCGCCGAGCTGTACAGCCTGGCGGAAAATAATCATCCGGAGCTGCGTATAGCTAAGCTCAACAGGGAGATCCAGCGCATCAACATAGAGGTGGAGCGTTCGGCCGGAAGCCTGCGGGTTGATCTGATGACGTCACTTGGCTTCGAGAACAAGAACCTCGAGGGTCTTGGTAAAATTCAGGATAATGCTAAAACTTCGAACTGGGAGCCGACATTTCACGCCGGTATACAGGCCCGCATTCCGATCTATACCGGGGGGGCGATAACGGCCAGGGTTAATGCCGCGGAAGCTGAATACAGCAAATCGATATACGGCGAGAAGCAGATTCTCCTTGGGGTAAAGGCCCTTCTGCGCAATTACGTGCAGGGCATGGAAGAAATAAAAAAACAGATTGAACTCTCCCGTCTGATGAAAATCAACGCCGAAAAGCACCTCGCGCTTGCACAGAGGAGCTATGATGCCGGTGTCGGGTCGCAGATGGCTCTTCAGGACGCCCAGACGGCGGTTCTCGACGCCGAGTTGTTTTCGGCGAGAGCGCGCTACGAATATCTTACCATCCTTGCCCGCTTGTCGAAGACCGTTGGTATCGAGGAGGAATACCTATGCAGAAAGTGAATTTTCGCAGCTTCATCCCCAGAAAAAAAGCGGCGATTGCCGGCGGTGCAGCGCTTTCGGTTCTCCTTATCTATCTGATTATTCGTGGTTGTGCAGGGCCTTCGGACGTCGTCTACCGTTTTGCAAAAGTGACCAAAGGGGATGTGATAAAAACGGTTTCGGTAACAGGCACCCTCGATGTGCTGAACTCCTATCGGGTGATGAGCAAGATAAACGGCGTGGTGAACCGGGTGCTGGTGAATTTTAACCAGGTCGTCGGAAAGGGACAATTGCTCGCGACCGTCGATTCCACCGAGATCGACCAGGAGATGTCCCGGGTGCTGGCGCAGCTGGAACGCGCGAGACTGGACCTGTCGGGCGCGAAAGCCGATATCGATACGAAAAAGGACCTTTACAAGGAAAACCTTATTTCGAGAAAGGACCTGGAGCAGGCCGAGCTCAATTATAAGAAGATCGCCGCGCAATACCGCCAGTTTCATGTGGAATATGAAATTGCCCTGCGCAATAAAAGCTATGCCCGTATTGTTTCACCCGCTTCGGGAGTCGTCATATCCATGGACATTAAGCCTATGGACGTGGTTTCCGTCAACAAGCCGCTGTTTGTGATCGTCGAGGATTTACGGAAAATGTACCTGACCATAAATGTCGACGAGTCCGATATCGGGAAGATCGCGAAGGGCCAGAGTGTGACCTTCACCGTGAGCGCGTTTCCCGGCAGCGTCTTTGCGGGTAAGATCGACCAGGTGCGTCTTAACCCGACCACGCAGCAGGGTATCGTTGTGTACCAGGCCATAGTGATCTGCGATAATTCCGAGATGAAGCTGAAACCGGGAATGACAGCGACGGCCACGGTCGTTGTCGGTAAAAAGGAAAACGTGTTGCGGGTGCACAATGAGGCGTTCATCGTCTCGCCGGTCGAGACGAGGGGCGATTTTGATCGGCAGTTCGTCTGGAAGAAGAGGGGCCGCGTGGTCGATGAGCTTCCAGTAAAGAAGATAGGCGTCAAGACGGGGCTTGTAGGGGACATGTTTACCGAAATAGCCTCCGATAAGATAAAGGTCGATGATGAAGTCCTTGTGCGCATTGAAAAAAAGTTCAAGCTGTGATAATGTCTCAGGGGAACCATGGACAGGGTCATCGAGGTCAGGGACCTCGTAAAAACATATTTCATCAGCGATGATGTCAGCGTCCCGGCGATCAAGGGCATCTCGCTCTCGGTGGATAAGGGGGAATTCCTTGCGATTATGGGAGCCTCCGGCTCGGGGAAATCGACCTTCATGAATATCCTCGGCTTTCTCGACTCGCTTACCTCGGGGAGTTATCTCCTCGACGGCGTGGAGCAGGCCTCCCTGGGCGAAGACAGAAAAGCGGAAATACGAAACACCAAGATCGGATTTGTTTTTCAGGGGTTCAACCTGCTTTCGCGCACGTCTGCCCTGGAAAACGTGGAGCTTCCCATGATATACCGAGGCGGGGCGCGGCCCTCGGAGGTGCGCGAAAAGGCGCGGGGGCTTCTTGCCATGGTGGGTCTTTCCGGTCGCGAAGACCATCACCCCAACAGACTTTCCGGAGGCGAGCAGCAGCGTGTGGCGATCGCCCGTTCACTCATCAACGATCCGGCGATCATCCTCGCCGACGAGCCCACCGGGAACCTGGACTCCCGTAACACCGCCGATATTATGGGTATATTCACCCGGCTAAACAGGGAACTCGGCATCACGATTATACTGGTAACCCACGAACCGGAGGTCGCCGACCACACAAGGCGCAAGATTGTTTTCCGCGACGGCCTTATTATTCAGGATACCGCGATTAAAAAAAACGTCCGGCGGGGCGGGAAATCAACATGAATATGAGCAACCTTCTGCTTACCGCACTGCGCTCGCTCGGTAAGAACAAGATGCGTTCCGCGCTGACGAGCCTGGGTATCATCATAGGTGTGGCATCGGTCATCATGATGGTGGGGATAGGAAACAGCGCCCGGGTGGCCGTGCGGGACAAAGTATACACCTACGGTGCCAACGCGATGTCGATAAGCTCCGAAAGGCCCTTCACCGAGCGGGACCTCGAACGCCTGCGGCGCACGACCTCCTATATAAAGTACATTACACCCATGTCCGGGCGGAAAGCGATCAACGTGAAATATGAGAACCGCTTCCTTGAAAGCCGGGTCCGGGGCGTCAACAACGATTTTTTTCGCATCCAGGAATGGCCGGTCACCTATGGCAGGTATTTCACCGAACTGGAGATACTCTCGTACGAGAAGGTGGCCATACTGGGGGACAGTGCCAGGCTCGCGCTCTTCGGGAATACCAACCCGGTCGGCAGAATCATTCTTGTAAACAATGTCCCCTTCCATGTGATCGGTTCACTTTCAGAGCTCGGACAGGCGTTCTCGGGACGCGATCAGGACAATGTCGTCATTTTACCGTTCACGACGACGGGGCTTAAGATAGAGGGACGCAGGGATTTCAACGAGATCTTCGCATCCACCTATTCCGAGGACCTGGTGGAAAAAACCGCCGGTGAAATTCGCCGCTCCCTCAGGATAGAGAGATCGGTACTGCCGGGACAGCCTGAAGATTTCACCGTCAAAACCAGCCGCGAAAAACTCGAGATGGCGGAGTATATTGCGAAGACGCTGGCCATTCTCCTCGCCGGCATCGCGTCGATTTCGCTGATCGTCGGCGGTATAGGGATCATGAACATCATGCTGGTGTCGGTGAGCGAACGGACGCGCGAAATCGGCATACGCATGGCGATCGGCGCCAGGAAGCAGGACATACTCCTGCAGTTCCTGATTGAGGCCGTGACATTAAGCACGGGCGGCGGTATCGCCGGAATCACACTTGGCATCATCATATACTTCATCATCACCATCGCCGTCGGATGGTCGTTCCTTTTTTCTCTTTTTTCCATCGCGATTTCCTTTCTCTTTTCGGGTGCCGTGGGTATATTTTTCGGTTATTACCCGGCCCGAAAAGCTTCAAGCCTCAAGCCGATAGACGCCCTTCGCTACGAATAGCCCTCTGTCTTGCACTCCCGCTTCCCGATAAATTATTTTTTTCCCTGTTAAGACATAATCCGCCCCGGTCCGATATATAAAGCATGAATTTGCAGTCCGGCGGTTTGGGCGTCTTCGTGGAGACATAGAACCGGGGAACAGTAAGGCCCCCGGTGCGGGTGTCGCGAGCTAATGCCGAATCGGCAAGACAAGGAGAAAAGCGTTGAAAGAGATCCAGGCAATAAAGAAATTCAAGAGGTTTCTGCAGACCGAGAGGGGGCTGTCGCCGAACTCGATCTATTCGTACACCTACGACCTGAAAAAATTCAGTGCTTTTTTATCGCGGACCGACAAGGATATGTTCAGCGCCACCCACGAGGATGTTCAGCAATTTCTGAAATTCGAGAAAAACAAGAAGCACAATTCCTCCAGGACCCTCGCCCGTTCCCTGGCGGCGATCAGGCAGTTCTACAATTTCATTTCCCTGAACGTTGAGCGTATCGAAAATCCGGCCAGCCGTATCGGTACGCCCCAGGTGGAAAAAACACTCCCGGATTTCCTGACGATCCGTGAAATCGAGACGCTCTTTCGCTCGGTTTCAGAAAGCGATCCGTTTGAGCTCCGCGACAAGGCGATATTCGAGCTTTTGTATTCATGCGGCCTCCGGATTACCGAGGCGGTGGAGCTTTGCGTGAATGACCTGGATTTTGAAAACAGGTTCATTACGATAACGGGCAAGGGCGGCAAGGAGCGCATGGTGCCGATAAGCGAAGAGGCCGTGCGGCTTATCAGAAAATATCTGAAGCATTCCAGGGGCGAGATACTCGGGGATCGCCTGAGCGATTTCGTCTTTATCAGCAAAAAGGGTTCCAGGCTCAACAGGAAATCGGTATGGAGGCTCTTGAAGGGGTACGTTGACCGCACCCAGATTAAGAAAAATATAACCCCGCATACGCTGCGCCATTCCTTCGCCACGCACATGCTTGAAAACGGCGCCGATTTACGGTCCGTACAGGAGCTTCTGGGCCATATGGATATATCGACCACCCAGGTGTACACTCATCTCGCCAGGAAAGAGATGCAAAAGATCCACCGACGATTCCATCCGAAGGGATAAACGTTCGCTTATGTCGGGAAGAGATATAGGCCGTCCCCGATCGAACGGCCGCGCGGTCATGTCCGCGGCGGCCTGCGTTCTTTTCCTCGCTTTTCTTGCAGGATGCGCGCCCTCCCGCGAATTTCTATTGAAAAAAAGCACTGAAATCGGCGCGCACAAGAGTTACGTTCGCGTGCTGCTGCTCAATACAGCAAAGCGTGTCGCGGTGGCCTCGCCCGCTCGCATGAAGATAAGCGGCCTGTCGGACAGGAGGACGCACTATGACGGGAAGGGGCGGTCCGTTTTTTTCTACCCGGAAAAGGTTAAAGAGCCGGTCGTGGTGGAATCATGGGATTCGCCGCTTTCGGTTAACGGAGCGCCGTTCCGGGGCGCGATAGAGCTGCATTCGAGGATGGGGAGGCTCCTGGTCATTAACGTGTTGACTATGGATGAGTATCTCTCGGGCGTTGTGCCCTGTGAAATATCGAGCGGCTGGAACGTCGAGGCATTGAGGGCCCAGGCGGTTGCGGCCCGCAGTTACGCGTATTACCATATCATGAACGGCACCGATACCCTTTTCGATCTCAACGCGACAAACCGCTCTCAGGTTTACGGCGGCGCCGGAATGGAAACAGAGCGAACAAACAAAGCGGTGCGGGACACGAGCGGTCAGGTGGCCTCCCTTGACAACAAGCCGATCCTCGCCTTTTTCCATTCTACATGCGGTGGAAGTACCATCGACGGCGACAAGGTCTGGAAGGGGGCTGGCAGGGAGTACCTGCGTAAAGTGCGATGCGAATATTGCGCTCAGTCCCCCCACTTTGTCTGGGAGGAGATGCTCACGCTTTATGAAATTCGTCTTCACCTTGCTAAAAAATATGTCGGTGTGGGGCAGGTGACGGGTATCGCGTTCAGGAAAGAGGGCGGGCGGGTAAGCCACGTCACCGTGGACCACAAGAATGGCGTTGTTCGGCTTTCCGGTAACGATTTCAGGCTGCTCTTCCCTGAAAAAAAAATCAAAAGCCTGTTATTCGAGGCGGTAAAAACGAAGAACGGGCTGCTTTTAAAGGGGCATGGATGGGGGCACGGCGTCGGTCTCTGCCAGTGGGGAGCGAACGGAATGGCCGAACGCAAGGCGGCCTACGCCGATATTCTTCGGCATTATTATCGCGGAACCAGGCTCATGATTATGGCGGAAAAGACGCGACCAGGCTCCGGTAATAATCTTGCCCAGAACAAACAGCGTCGCTACTGATCCGATTCCCCGTAAAATTATGGTTGTTAAAAAACCGCGACACTGTGTCATGATGGCACGATGACGATCGAGCGACCATACAGGCTTTCCGATTTCGATTTCAATCTCCCCGACGAGCTCATTGCGCAGGAACCCGTAAGTGAGCGTGACGCGTCGAGGTTGTTCGTCATGCGGCGTGGCGGCGGCCTTGAACACCGCATGTTCCGGGACATCGTTGAATACCTGCACGAGGGGGATGTGCTGGTATTCAACGACGCCCGGGTGATACCGGCGCGCGTTTATTTCCTCAGGCAGAGCGGCGCCCGCGTGGAATTCATCCTTACTGGAAGACTGGATGAGCTTCGATGGACGGCTATCTGTGATAGAACCTCGAGGATAAAAATCGGCGAAACCCTCCGCGCACAGGGCGACGAAGCCGTGACGATCCGCGTGCTTTCCCGGGGTGAAGACCATTTTACGATTGAAAGCGGCGTGGCGCTGGATGACGATGTGCTGAACACAATCGGCGTGGTGCCGCTGCCGCCCTATATCAGGCGGGATCATTCCGCGCTCGATGCCGAGCGCTACCAGACGGTATACGCGCGGGCGAGCGGCGCGGTGGCGGCGCCGACGGCGGGGCTCCACTTCTCCACGGAGCTTCTTTCGGATATCGCCGCGCGGGGCATCGAGTTCGCATACCTTACTCTCTTTGTCTCGTGGGGGACCTTCCAACCCGTGAGGCATGAAGACATCGCGCTTCACCGGATACACAGCGAGCGCTTCATCCTTCCCGAAGCCTCCGCCGCCGTCATTAACAGGGCCCGCTCCCAACGGCGTCGAATCATCGCCGCCGGCACAACTTCGCTCCGCGTCCTTGAAAGCACCTTCCATGATGGCGCCAACCGGGCCGCCGAGGGCGTGACGGACCTTTTTATTTACCCGCCGATGGTGCCGCGATCGGTCGACGCACTGCTCACGAATTTCCACACTCCGCGCTCCACGCTGCTCATGCTGGTTGCCGCCTTCGCCGGATACGATTCAATAATTGAGGCGTACAGAGAGGCCGTATCAAACAGATATCGCTTCTTTTCGTACGGAGATGCGATGCTGATTCTGTGACGGGTGAATAAAGACGGCGGTCGCCATTCCCAGTTCGGGGACGAGCGGCGGGTCAGGATGAAGTTCCAAGGAGGGTATTGATGAAGGTCCGTGATGCATGCTCTTTTCTCGACGGACGTTTCCCGCTCGCTCTGCAGGAAAAATACGACAACGCGGGAGGGCAGGTGCTGTTCCCCGATGAAGAGTTACGGGGGGTGCTTGTCTCGCTCGATTGCGATCGCACGGTGATTGATGAGGCTCGGGCGCTGGGGTGCAACCTGATCGTCACCCATCATCCGATATTTTTCCGTCCGCTTCGAAACCTCACCGGCGGTGAGCCGCGCGCGGAGATGGTTTTCGGACTGATTGAGGGTCGCACGAGCCTGTATTCAGCGCACACCAATCTGGACAAGATATACTTCGATCGGCTGGGGGCGGCGATCGGGCTTGCTGAAATGAGCCTTCTGGTGCAAACGGACGCACCACGACCCGGCGGAGTACAGGAATACGGTTTCGGAGCCCGTGGAGAGTTTAATCCTCCCCTCACGCTCGAAGAGCTTCTGCACCGCGTATGCGAACGGCTCGCGCTCCCGTTTCTGGTATACGCGGGAAACGGTGCGGGACCGGTCCGGCGATGTGCGGTGAGCGGTGGCGCCGCCGGCGGGTCGATCGATCGTATTCTGCGGGAATGTGAAGTCGACTGCATACTTACGGGTGATGTAGGCTATCATGACGTAAAAATCGCGCTCGATCGCGGCGTCGCGGTCATCGACGCGGGTCATTACGGCACGGAAAGGATTTTGCTGGATTTTTTATGTGCGGATATCCAAGACTACTTGACAAAAACGCCGACTGCCGGGCAAATAAGGGCCTGCGTTTCCCGCGTGGAGACCAATCCTTTCAGCGTATTTCTGCCGGACCGGAAATGAACAACGATATAGCCAGGATGATCGAACTGCAGCGTTACTGGGACACGGTGCTGCGCTGCCGCGAAGAAATCGAGAAAAGCGATAACTCCATCACGTTCTGGAAGAAGCGGCTTGAGGAAAACCATGACCGTGTTCTTGCCCTGCAGGAAACGATAAAGCTTGCGAAGAGCTTCCTCGGGCGGAAGGAGGTCGACCTCGCCTCCGTGGAAGAAAAGATCGCGAAGCTTCAAACTCGCAGGGACGCGGTGAAGAACGAGCGCGAGGCCGCGGCCGTTGAGAGCGAACTCGCCATGGCATCGGCGGAGCGCGGCGGACTCGAAGAGGAGATACTGCTTCTCATGGACGATCTCGAGGAGAAAAGCTCTTCGCTTGCGGAGGCGGGAAAAGAGGCCGCGGGCGCTTTGGAACAATCCGGCGCGGATATCGCGATGCTCGAAGAACGGATCGAACGCTTCCGGAAACAGATGGATGAAAACCGTGCAAAATTTGACGAAGGTCTCCCCGGACTCTCCGCCTCCGTGCGGCCGAAGTTTCAGAAGCTCACCGGCTCCGGGAACGGAAAGGCCATCGTGCGCATCGATGGGGAAACCTGTGAGGGGTGCCGCGTACAGGTGCCGGTCCACCTTGCGGGCGACGTTTCGAAGGCGGACCGGGTGGTGTCGTGCAGCAATTGCGGAAGGTTTATCCATAGCGGATAGTCTTTGGTCCCGGTAATTGTTGCAAGCGGTTTCATGGCGCCTCGAAAGCGCCTGCCGGCGAAGGGACCGCCGGGCTAAAAATTAAGAGGGGAATATGCTTCTGAGTATTGACAGGGTTTTACAGCTTCTGGCCGAAGGCAAGAGCGTGCAAAAGATCGCGGAACTTTCCGATGTCGATGTCGCGGAGGTCTGCGCGGTGATAGAAGAAGCGAGGGCCATTCTCGAAACAAGCGACAAGGCGCGTTCGCGCAAGAAAATAATAATCCGGCGCAGGAACCCGACCGATGATCCATCTCCGGCGCCCAGGGAAGAGGCCGGGGCCGATATTACCCCTGACGGGGAGATTTTTGACGGGGCGGAGCTGTCTGCCGTGCCGCTTGACTCATCCCTGGTTATGTATACCGACGGCGCGTCACGGGGAAACCCGGGCCCGGCCGGCATCGGAATCGTAATTTACGATGGCGACAATCGGCAGGTCGGCAAGGTCTCACTGCCCATCGGGGTGCAGACGAATAACTATGCCGAATACACGGCGCTTATCCACGCCCTTCGGATCGGACGTTATTTCAGAGCCCGTACGCTGAAGATTCGCACCGATTCCGAGCTCGTTGTAAAACAGATAAAAGGCGAATACAAGGTGAACCACGAGAATATAAAGGGCCTTTACGAGGAAGCGATGAAGCTTAAAAAGGCCTTCAGCAGCTGCAAAATAGAGCACGTTACGCGCAACTTCAACGATAAGGCCGATCACCTGGCCAGAAAAGCCTCGGAACAGAACAGATAGGCGGTGATCGGGTTTTTATGGGAGCTCCCCGCGAGGAACAGGATATCATCACGGAGTTGTGCTTCAGGCTCGGCCTGGATCCGGTGATCGCCCAGCTGCTCGTTCGTCGCGGACTCTCGGACGCGATGGAAACTGATGCGTATATCAATCCCAGTCTGGCCATGCTGCACAGCCCCTTCCTGATGGAAGGAATGGCGGATGCCGTCGTCCGCCTGGATAAGGCCGTTATGGGCGGCGAGCGGATCGGCATCTTCGCCGATTCCGACCTCGACGGGCTTTCGGCACTGGCGGTGATGGAAAGGCTCCTCGATACGATCGGCGCGCGGGCGGACCGTGTGATACGCTACCCCGTTGAAAACGAAGATTACGGCCTGAACATGCGTTCGGTCGAGGATTTTAACACCGAAAAGGTATCGCTCCTCGTTACGCTCGATTCGGGTATCCGCGATGTCGCCGAGGTTTGCCGGGCGCGCGGACTCGGCATGGATGTACTGATATGTGACCATCACGAGCCCGGCGATGTGCTGCCGGATGCGATTATAATCAATCCCAAAATAAAGACCTGCCACTATCCCTTCCGGGAGCTTGCGGGAGTGGGTGTGGCCTTCAAGCTGTGCTGTGCGATGCTGTATGCGCGTGAGGCGGATTACAACCGGCGATTTCTGATCATATCCGAAGAGGATGGCGCGGTATACGTTTCCAAAATACGCAATATGGTGATCGAGTCGTCCGGGAGGTTTCAAAAGCCGCTGGATGCCGGCTCAATCGGGCTTGCCGACTGCGATATAGTTCTGCATCATGGCCTTGACGGCGATTTCGTTGAATATCTGCGCGCTGCGGGGTGCGCTGCGGCCGAGCACTTCCTCAGTTTCATCGAACCGGAGGGCGAGACCGATCGGGCGCTTACCATAGATGACTGGTGCGACGCTTATTCGATAAGGTCCGACCTGTATGCGAGCAGCGCCGGGCTGCTCAACCGGCTTTTCCTAGAGCGATGTTACGGAAACGCGACCGCGCTGGCGGGATTCGCGAAATCGTCGCTCGATCTTGTGGCCCTGGGCAGTATCGCCGACATCATGCCGCTGACGGACGAAAACAGGATACTGGTGCGCCACGGGCTCGATGCGCTTGGCAACACGAAACATGCGGGACTGCGCCTGCTGCTCGAAAAAAACGGCTGGGGATTGACGGCGCGCGACGTGGCGTGGAAGATAGCCCCCTTTCTCAACACGCCGGGTCGGTATGGTAAAAGCCGCCTGCTATCCCGCTTTTTTCTTGAGCGTGAAGAAAGCAAGTTGAAGAAAGTCATTGACGAAATGACCGATATGAACGAGAGGCGCAAGGACGAGCTTGCCGTCCTGTATGCGCGGCTTTACGAAGAGTGTCGTACGGGCGGCATGCACCGCGCCGGGGACGGAATGTATTTCGTATGCGATTCCGAGGTTCCCGACGGCCTGTGCGGCCTGCTGGCCAACCGGCTCGCCGACGCGTTCAAGCGGCCGGTGATCGTGGTCGCGCTTGCCGAAGGGCGCGACGTGGTGAAGGGGTCGGGAAGGGCGAGCGGGAGTTTCGATTTTTTTTCGCGCGTCGCTCCTTTGTCGTCGCTTTTCGAAAAAATAGGAGGGCATCCCCAGGCGTTCGGCTTCTCGATCCGGACTGACAGGCTTGACGACGCCCGCAGCGCCATAGCCTCCGGACTGGAGTGCGCACCGCTGCACGGAACAGAGCGGGACCTTCCCGTATTCGCTGATGTCCGGCCGGACAGGATTGCGGATATAAATACTGATTTTGTGGATTCCCTCCGTATTTTCGAACCGGTCGGCCACCGGAACGAGGAGCCGCTTTTTCTGTCGCGCGGATTTCGTGTCGCCGCTTTCAGGGCCATCGGTGCGGGGCGAACGCACGGAAAGTTCATATTAGAGGGCCCCGGAAGGATTGAGGCGGTCGGCTGGGGAATGGCCGGCGAAATGGCGGAAGCGGCGAAAAAAGGTGCGGTGGATCTATTATATACCCTTTCCATAAATGAGTATCGCGGGGAACGGAAACCGCAGATGCTCATAAAAAGCATTTCGGATGGTAAAAGCGAGTCCGACGAGGCAAAACGGGATATTCGCGGCCCGGATAATAATTGTATTTGACTTCCGTGAATACTCCGGATACGGTGAAATGATTGCGATCGCGAGAAAATATCCTCGAGGAAGTGCTATGAACATCGAAGTAAAAGAAAATGACGCCCAGGTGAGCGTTATTGTAAACGGCGACATTGAGATGATGACCATCAAGGATTTCAAGGAAAAGCTCCTCGGTCTCGGCCAGGTGACCGAGAAGGACATCGAGCTTGACCTTGCAAATGTTGAATATATCGATTCCTCGGGCGTCGGTGTGCTGATAAGCCTGCTCAAGCTCCAGAAGAAAAAGGGAAGGGCGCTCAAAATACGAAAGGCCAGCACCAAGGTGCTGAACGTGCTCAAGCTGAGCTCGCTTTCGGACGTTTTTGAACTGTAATCGCCGGGAGCCGGGTAATCAGTGGATGTGCGCGTGGGAATCGGCTTTGACGTTCATGCTTTCGCGGAGAACAGGAGGCTCGTTCTCGGGGGTGTGGGCTTCGATTACCCGCTTGGCCTTCTCGGCCACTCCGACGCGGACGTACTGCTTCATGCCGTTATCGACGCGCTCCTGGGCGCGGCCTCGCTGGGAGACATAGGTGGGCTTTTCCCCGATTCCGATCCATCCCTGCAGGGCGCCGGCAGTCTCGATCTTCTGAAACAGGTGTTCGAACTCCTCACCGGGCGCGGCGTAAAAATCATCAATATCGATTCGGTCGTGATCTGCGAAAAGCCGAAAATCTCGCCGCATGTCGACGCCATGAAGACGGCGATCTCGCGCGCGCTCGGGGGACTATCGCCCGAGCGGATAGGTATCAAGGGGAAATCAACCGAGGGGCTCGGTTTCACCGGACGTCGCGAAGGAATAGCCGCCCAGGCCGTGGCGCTGGTCAGGCTGGACTGATAAATCTTAAACCGGTTTTATGCTCGGGCTGCCGGTCCCATGATACGGAGTGAATCATGAAAAAAACAGCGATCGCTTTTCTGATTGTCCTGTGGGGACCGGTTCTCGCCGCTGATGAGATTCATCTTAACGACGGCCAGGTGATACACGGTAAAATTCTCAAAGTGACCGAGCGGACGATCGAATACGATCCTGAGGGCGACGAGCCCTTCGACGTTTTCCCCCGCGGGCAGATTCTGAAAATCGTGTACGACGGCGGAAAAACTGTAAACCTGAACGAGGGAGCCGAACCGATCGAGAAGCCGCTTGTGTCCCGCGGGACCGGTGAGGCGGCCGTATCCGAAAAAAAAGGGGTTCACCGGCATGATGGCTTTTTCTTGCGTGCCCAGCTTGGATTTGGAAGCGGCGGCACGGTGATAGAGGATTTTCAGGGCGATGATTTTGAAACCAGTGGTGCGTCGACAACTTTCAATTTCCAGCTCGGCTACGCCATCTTTGATAATTTTATCATTTTTCTCGAGAACGGGGCGAGCGTTATGCCGGAATCGAAAGTTACTAAGGGCGTCGTAATTCAGTTGTGATTTTTTCATGCCGCATACCGTACGCTTTTCGCGTTAAAAAACTTTTTTACCCGGTCAGGTTTTCTTTTACACCGATTTAGGTGATTGCGAACATTACCCATCATTTTCTTCTGTGTACCAGGGCGCTTCCTGCCAACTGCATTTGCCTTAACATCATGATTCAAAAATTCATCTGGATTCAAATCTGGAGAATATCCTGGCAAGAAAAATACACGAATCAACTTTTTATTATCTTCAACCCATTTCATAACAACTTTGCTGCGATGAACTGGATGTGAATCTATTATTAAAAAGATTTTCGTTTTCTTGTTCCCGGCAACCAATCCCCTTAGAAATCTGATGAACATCCGACTCGTGAATTTCTTTTTGAAAATCATGAATGCAATATCGCCCCTGTTGGTAATCGCTGAAATCATATTGCATCCAAATCGTTTCCCTGTCCCGTTGATTACTGGAGTTTGCCCCTTTACGGCATACGATCGCCCAGCTTGGTAATCAGATCGTAATCCCATCTCATCACCCCAATAAATACGGGCTTTTTCACGTTTTGCAGCTTTCGCTATAGACGGATATATCTCAGTAAGCCATTTTTTAACTTCTTCACTGTTTTGCTCATAGGCTACTCGTTTTGGCTTTTGTGGTGTAAAACCCCATTGTTTAAGATAACGTTGAATCTGTCGTATACCGTAGTAAACATTATACTTTCGATGAATTAGATCACGTACTGCTTCAGCGGTCCAAAGATAAAATGGCAGTTTTAATTGGTCGGGATCTTTATCTCGTATCATCTTACATATTATTGCCACTTCTTTGTTATTAAGTTTTCCTCCTGGGCGACGGCCTCTTTTGCGTTTCTTGAGACCAGTTATTCCTTTGTTCTTGTAAGCGAAAAACCACTTTCTCAATGCTTCAGTGCTGACGCCGAGCAACTCGGCTATTTCTTTCCGCTTTTCGCCTCTTATAATCATCTTTACGGCTTTTTTCCGTAACAATTCCTGGGCATCTTGCGAAAATGTTCTTGCATCTTCATTTTTCATCAGGACATATTATTACAGTCTCATAATAACGCAACTATTATATGACGAGATTAGTAAATGGGCCAAAGCGGTTGACGAGGCGGAAAAGAAGAACGATGTTGCCGTCTCGACTTTTGGAATCGGTATTAGCTGGTACTGGATGCCGTACAATATCTACATCTCTCCGGTGCTTTCCCTCAGTGCGACGGAATACGATGGCGCTGCGCTCGAAGGTGACTCCGAGGCAGGCGGCGGTCTCACTCTCTCCATCGGCAAGGAGTGGTGGGTTTCCGACAACTGGGGGTTGGGTGCGGCGCTGTTTGTATTCGGCGGAAGCGATACGGTCAAAGTGAAGGGTGACAGCACTGCCTACGATGTAAAAAGCTCCGTAATTGGCATCATGCTCACCGCCACGTATAACTGATCCTTGCCGCGTGGGGCCCGGCCGCGGCCCCGCGCGTATTTAATCAAATCCTTCGTAAAAACCGGCATATCGAACAAATATCGTTGACATCCCAGTCGCGTATAGTGTTTTCATTCTATTCCCGCAACCGGCGGCAGGGGCGCCACGGGCGAACGCCGCACATCACCGCTTTACGGATGAACTGTATGATTAATAACGACGTTGAGCTTCTCATGCGCGGCACGGAGGAAATAATCCCGGAGGATGAGTTCCGCAGGAAATTGGAACGTTCGGAGAGGGAGCAGAAGCCCCTTATCGTGAAGACCGGCTTCGATCCCACGGCGCCCGATATCCACCTGGGGCACACGGTACTCCTTCGAAAGATGCGGCATTTCCAGCGGATGGGGCACACCGTGGTGTTTCTGATCGGCGATTTTACCGGCATGATCGGCGACCCGTCGGGAAAATCCGAGACGCGAAAACGCCTGACCCGCGAAGAAGTGCTCGCCAACGCCGAGACCTACAAGCGGCAGGTGTTTAAAATACTCGATCCCGCCGTTACCGTGGTCGATTTCAACTCGCGCTGGTGCCAGCCCATGGGCTTTGCCGACGTGCTGGATCTGACCTCGCGCTACAACGTCGCGCGCATGCTCGAGCGCGACGATTTCGCCAACCGCTACAAAGAGGGCAAGCCGATATCCATCCTCGAATTCATGTATCCGCTGGTGCAGGGATACGACTCGGTGGCGCTCAAGGCCGACATCGAGCTCGGCGGAACCGACCAGAAATTCAACCTTCTTGTCGGCCGCGATCTTCAGCGGGAATACGGCCAGGAACCGCAGGTGATCATGACGCTTCCCCTGCTGGTGGGCCTTGACGGCGCCCAGAAGATGTCCAAGTCGCTCGGCAATTACATCGGGATCAACGAATCGCCGCGGGAGATTTTCGGCAAGGCGATGTCCATCTCCGATGAGATCATGTTTCTCTATTACCGCCTTGTTACGGACGTCCCCTATGCCGACATCGACTCCATGGAGAAGGGGATGCGGGACGGTTCGGCCCATCCCCGCGATATAAAGGTGCGCCTGGCCAGGGAGATCTGCGCCCAGTTCCACGACGCCGGGACCGCGGAGAAGGCCGAGGCGGAGTTCAACAAGATATTCGTCCGCAAGGACCTTCCGGACGAAATCCCGGAATTCGCCGTTCCCGCGGAGGAAGCGGCAACGGGCTCGATCTGGATGGCGAAGCTCCTGGTGCTCGCCGGCCTTGCGGCGAGCAACGGCGAGGCCCGCCGCCTCATCAAGGGCGGCGGCGTGTATGTGGATAACCAAAAGGTCGAGAGCGAGGATTTCGAACTGCCGCTTCCCTGTGAGGCCATAGTCAAGGTCGGAAAGCGCCGGTTTATAAGGATACGGGGTTGATTTTTTTGTAACCCACCGGATACCGGCATGTCGGATAAAAGTGACCTTGAAGTAATAGACAGAGTGCTTGCGGGGGATATCGAGGCGTTTTCCGCGATCATCGAGAAATACCAGGACCGTATCTTTCGGTATGCGTACTCCCGGGTCTATAACTACGATGAAGCGCTCGATATCGCGCAAGAAGTCTTCCTGATGGCGATGGAGGCGCTGCGTTCGTTCCGGCGGGAGGCGAAGTTCTCCACATGGCTGTTCAGCATAATGGTGAACTACTGCAAGAACTACCGGAAAAAAAGGGACCGGTTCCCGCTGGTGGCCTTAAGCAGGTCCGAGGGGGGGGAAGAGTTCGAGATTCCCATCCCTGACGAGCGCCAGACTCCCGAGGACGACGTCATCACCGGGGACACGCTTCGCATAGTGAAAGAGGAGCTCTATGCGCTTCCCGACGATTACAAGGAGATACTCGTGCTCAGGGATATCGAGGGGCTTGCCTACGGCGATATAGCGAGGATACTGGGGATACATCTTTCAAACGTCAAGGTGCGAATCCACAGGGGAAGAGAACTCTTGAAAAAACGTCTCGCTGAGAGGGGACTCTTATGATGAAGGAACACATCACTTTTGGAATGCTGTCGGACCTGCACGACGAGATGATGAGCGCCGCCCGGAAAGAATCGGTCATGGACCATTTGAGCGGCTGTCCCGCGTGCGGCCGCGAATTCGAGCTGCTTGGCCGCATGGTCAGGATGGTCTCATGCCTTCGCGTGATCGGCATACGCTCCGGGAATGATTTTGCCCGCGCAACCATGTCCCGGGTTCTCCTCTGCGAAAGGAAACGGAAAAAGCACCTCTATTACAAGCGGGTGATTCCTTCAGCGGTGGCGGCGATGGTGATTTTTATGGTGGGCATCGACCAGTTTCAAAACGGTCCGTCAGGCGAGAGGCGGGGCGGCGCGAGGATCGCGACGAACGCCGGGAGCGGAGAGGTTTCGCGGGAGATCGGCAGCGCGTACGATATGCGAAGGACCATGTCGATTCTCAGAAAAAACCGTGCGCGGGTGACCATGGTAACCGACGGTTATATCGAAGCGGAGGCCCCTTCGCGCTCCGTCGATGATATTCAGCGCGAGTGTGACGGCTCCTACTCCACGGGCATGCACGGTTTCGCCACGGCGGTCGGCTATACTGAAGGCGGCATGCAGGACAGCCTGATCTTATCCTCGGGCTTTATGCACCAGAGGCCCGCGGACCAGTCCAGAACCGTTCGATTCAGGGTTCTGTTCAGATAAGGAGGCCGCGCATTCCGGTCGATTCCTCTTATTTAATTGCAATTTCCCGCGCGATCCATTAGAAATGTCCTTGTATCGCTTTACCGGTCCGCTCGCGCGGCTGTCCGCGGGGCCGGTTCCGGGCAAATCTGTCGAGCGGGGAAGGCTATGGTTACCATAAGTATTATTTTGTCGCTCGTGGCGTCCATCCTGCTGCCCTTCATGGCCCTGTTCGTGATGTACAAGGACTGGCGTGACCAGGTACACCGCTACTATGCGGTGTTGACACTTTCGGGTTTCGGAATCCTTTTCACCATGTTCATCACCTACGCGTTTCCGGACTCGCCCTTCCTTACCGAGATAAACAGAATCACCCAGGCGGCGACGGCCTTCACTTTCACCGCGCTCTTCGGCGTTTCGCTTGTTTTCCCGAAGGGGGACAAACGCTTCCCCTTCAAATACATCGTCTTGATATTCATTCCAACCGTCATCATCAGCGTGATCGCCAATTTCACCGACTGGAACATCAGCGCGGCATACTTTAAAGAAGGAAAGCTCGTCAGGGAGTTTAATTTCTTCTATACTTTTTATGCGCTGGCCGTTTTTATATATCTGCTCCTCGGAACCTCAAACTTTATAATTAAATACTTCAGGACGACCATTCGGATATTCAAGCTGCAGATGCGCTTTGTTTTCGTCGGAACGTCGATCGGGATAATGGCTGCCTCCGTCTGTTCGATCATCCTGCCGCGGTTTTTCAATTATCCGGACCTGTACGTGCTGGGGCCGGCGCTCGCCTCGTTCGTCGCATTCGGGTCGCTCTTCTATTCAATAATATCGTATAACGTTATGGACATCACCACCGCGGTACACAAGACGGTCACCTATACCGTAATTTCCATGGCGATCTTTATCCCTATATTCCTGATCCTCGGGGCCTGGGATTCGAACATCTGGTCGATCGGAGAGGCGCCGCTTTTTTTGATCGCGGGAGTGGTGGTTGCCGTCTTCCTTCTCTTTTCGGTCTACGTGCAGCCGGCGATCGACCACGCTTTCAAGCGGCGACAGTACGAGTTCGAATCGATAATCGATAGCTTCATCCGGGATGTCGGCGGCATGAAGGATTTTACGACCATAATCCAGCGTTCGGTGGATATCCTGCACGATTCGCTCTTTTTAAAAAGCACGTATTTCATTCTATTTAACAACGATTCGAAGCGGTATGAACTCGCCTATCAGAAAGGATTGGCGGTTGAGATGCCCCCGCTCGAGAGGGGCTCCCCGGTGGTCCGCTGGTTTATACGGAACCAGGAGGTGCTTCCCATAGACAGGATTTACACCGATGAAAAGAGCTTCGCCGAGATACGCGACGATTTTCTGCAGTTTTTCTCGGCAAGCGGCGTACGAATCGTCATTCCAATTTACCACGAGCGCAGGGTGCTGGGGCTACTCTGCCTGGGCGATAAGGACTCGCTGGCCTCGTACAAGCCCGACGAGATCGAAAAGCTCGATTACTTCCGCTCGGAAAGCAACACGCACATCTCCAATGCCCTGATATATGAGGAATCGAAACGCCAGCAGCTCATCAGCCGGACGATGGACCTCTCCTCGGACATACTCGCGAAGGCCGTCCCGTTGAATCTTCCCAATCTGATCGGCATCAAGTTCGGCGCGTTCGTTATCCCGCGCTACGGAGAGGGCATCGACTATTTCGATTTCATGCGGCCCGGCAGTCACGGTGTCGGCGTGGTCGCCACCGATATCGCGGGCGTGGGAATCAACAGCGCGCTCTATTCCGTGGTGCTGCGCTCGGCGTTCCAGTCGTGTATCGAGGAAGCCCCGTCGGCGTATTCGGTGATACAGAAGATGAACAACGCGGTCTACGAGTACGGCTCGGGGGAGAGCGGCCTGATTACGGCCTATTATATGTATTACGACCTGCGCTCGATGCGGCTCATTTATTCCAATGCGGGCTTTCCGCCGCTTGATCTCTACCGCATCGATAAAAACGATTTCGACGCGCTCGATACCGAGGGGATTCCGCTTGGTTACGATCCCAAAGCAAGCTACGGGATGGGGCGTACCAACCTGTTGCGCGGCGATATCGGTTTTATTTATTCCAGGGCCCTGGTGACATCGAAGAACCAGAAGGGGGAGCCCTTCGGAATCGGCAACCTCCGGACCATAATAAAGGAACACCGGTCGGAGCGGCCGGAGGAGATAACCTCTAGGATAAAGGACAGCTTCGTATCATTCCTGGGCCTGGCTTCTCCGGAATCGGACATCGTGGCCATTCTCTTCAAGATAGTATGAGTCCGGGACGGAGTTATCGTTCGTCTTCCATGCGGTGGAAGTGGCGGTAGATGGTTTCCGCCGTTTTCGCGCCGATTCCCGGTACAAGCGCGATTTCATCCATCGTCATCTCCGGGATCTTCGCCGGCTCGGGTACGTTCCTGAGCAATAGAGCCTTCTTTTTCGCGCCTATCCCCGGAATGGAATCCACCACCGAGGCGGTCATGGAGCGGTCACGCAACGAGCGGTGATAGCCTATGGCGAATCGGTGCGCCTCGTCGCGGGCCGCCTGCAGAATTTTAAGCGCGGCCGAGTTTTCGGCGAACCGAAGCGGCGCCGCTTTAGGGTCGTAGTACACCTCCTCGCGGCGCTTGGCAAGCGAGATGATCGCCACAGGCGCTCCCAGCGCGTCGCGCGCCTCCATGGCCCGGGAGAGCTGAGCGGTTCCGCCGTCGACGACCATCAGGTCGGGGAAGGGAATCCCCTCGTTCATCAGATGCTGGAGCCGCCTTCCCACAACCTCGTGTATCATGCCGGGATCGTTCGCCCCTTCGTGGTCGCGAATCCTGAACCGGCGGTAATTTTTTTTATCGGGGACGCCGTCGTGAAACTCGACCATCGAGGCGACGGCGTAATTACCCTGTATATTCGAGATATCGAAACAGTCGATGACCTCGGGGGGGGCGGAGAGGCCGAGCGCGTCGGCGAGTTCAGATAGTCCCCGCTCCTTGTCGGCGAACCTTTTGTGCGCTTCCCGGTCGGCTGCGACCAGATCGATGTTTTTCTGAACCATCTGGAGTATCCCCCGCTCGTCGGCCGTCCTGGGAGGCGATATGACCGTCTTTCGCGAAGCGAGCGAGGTGAGGTATTCGGCGACGGTGCTTCGATCTGCCATGTCGGATGAAACGACGATGCGCGGAGGAACCTCCGCGCCCCGGTAGTATTCGACCAGGAAGGCCTGAATTATTTCGCCCGGCATGGAATACCTGGCGTTTTCAAAGATGAAGATTTTTCTACCGACAAGCGCCCCGGACCGGAATTCGAAGAGGAGCACTATGGCCTCGTCGCCGCCTGATGCGAGCCCCACGAAATCCTGGTCGCCGCCGACGGGAGCGAGCACCTTCTGTCCGCTGGTGATTTTACGGATGTCAGCGATAGCGTCCCTCATGCGAGCGGCCTTTTCGTATTCCAGTCGCGAGGCGTAACCGTCCATGATGGAGTTCAGGTCGTCGATGACCGGGTCGATGTTACCTTCGAGGAAGCGCATGGCGGTTCCGATGATCGCGCTGTATTCTTCCGCGGACATGGCGCCGCGGCATATGCCGTGACATCGGTTTATCTGATAGTTGAGACACGAGCGTTCATGCTCCTTCAGCGGCAGCGGTCGGTTGCAGGTCTTGAGCTTGAAAGCGGTGTTGATGGTGGTGATCATCTGCCTTGCGGCCCGGGCGTCGGTGTACGGTCCGAAGTAGCGGTTGCCGTCCGGGGCGGGCCTGCGGGTGAACACGAGCCGGGGAAACTCCTCGTCGAGCTTGACCATTATGTAGGGATATTTTTTATCGTCTTTAAGGCGTATGTTGTATTTCGGCTTATGCCGTTTGATAAGCGTATTTTCGAGCAGGAGCGCCTCGACCTCGGAGTCGGTTATGATGTACTCCATATCGGCGACGCTCCTTACGAGCACCCTGGTCTTGGGGTCCAGGTCGGCCTTCCGGAAATATGAGGACACCCGTTTCCGGAGCGAGCCCGCCTTGCCTATGTAGATGATCCCGCCCGCGTCGTCTTTCATCAGATATACGCCGGGCTGAAGGGGGAATCGGGCGAGCTTAAGCTGGAGCTTCGTCTCCGGTTGTTTCATCGCCGTACTGCAGTTTCCTTATTTTTTCCATATACCGGATCGTGAGTTCGTTTCCAGGGTTCGCCTGCAGGGCCCGCTCGAACATGTCCATGGATTTTTCATACTCCCTCCGGCGCGCATAAATCACGCCCAGGTTGAAATAGCTGCCGAAACCTTCCGGCTTGAGGAAGGTAAGCGTGGTGAAAAGCGCCGCCGCGTCGTCCAGCCTGCCCTCCTTGAGGAGCGTGACCCCGAATTTGAATATATCACCGAGTGTGTCCTTGTTCTCCATCTCCTCCGGGATTTTTTGCTTTTCCCCAAGGATTTTTTCCCGCTCCTTGAGTTCCCTCATCCCGCCGACAAGGCTGTTGAACGACGTCGCGAGCTCCATGAGTTCCTCGTCCGCGCCGGCGTTGAGGGTTACGTCGAGCTCGCCGGCGGAGGCCTTCTTTATCGATGCCGAAAGCCCCTCGATGAGCAGGGTGAAGTTATGCATAAAAAGATAGCTCGCGCCGAAGACCGCAAGCACCAGTGCGGTGGCGAGCAGCGCGACGATCTTTTTCATCCTGCCGATTTCCGCCGTGTACTCGTCCAGGGCCGCCTGCAGTCCAGCCGAGGAAAAGGAGAACTGCAGCACCACCTCCTTCTTCCCCAGAGAAAAGGGGACGTAGACATTCTGCCAGTACGCTCCTGTAGAAGCGCGGATAAGCGGGTCGACGGCAGGCTCGAAGAGGCCCTTTTTAAGATATCCGGCCTCTCCGTCCTCGCGCACGACGGAATTCCTGGCGATACCCGTTTCGACCGCCGGGTTCTGCCGGATGATTTCGGCGGCGCGAAAGTAGTTCTCGTCCGCGGTCCGGGTAAAGACGATGGCGTGAAGGCAGTCAACATCTTCCCGGCACAGGGACTTGATCTCCCGGGCAAGCTCGGCGGTCTTCGCGGCCTTTCTTTGTCCGAGCGCCCGGGCAAGGCTTTCGCCTCTGTCGAGAAGCAGGCGCCCGTGCCCGCTCACGATCGTCCTTTTGATTATTGAATGGTTGCTGCGGAGCACCTGGTTGAACGCGACCGCGAGGATCAGCACCAGCGCTGAAACGAGCGAAGCGATTACTATCACAAAGCGTTTTGAGATTCCCGCCCGCGTTTTCATTTTCCTCTCTCCTGTGGAATGCTTACGCGAAATACACTGCCGCAGCCCTTGGCGCTTTCCGCCTCGACTGTCCCGCCGTGCAGCTCAATGAAGCGCCTGCATATCACAAGCCCGAGACCGGTGCCGCCTTCTCCCCTTGTGCCCTCCGAGCTGAAGAAGGAATACTTTTCGAAGATGGTCTTAAGCGTGTCGGCCGTCATTCCCGTGCCGGTGTCCCGGACGGTGATGACGATGGCTTTGTCGTCATCCGACCGCTGTGCGCTGACATCGATGACGCCGTTTTCGGTGAATTTGACCGCGTTATTTATGAGGTTGTTGACCACTTGCAGTATCTTCATGCGGTCGATAACCGCGCGCGGGTCGTCGAGAAGGTTGTGGAAATGGATGGCCGTGTTCTTGTCCGAGGCGAGCAGTATGAAATTATTGATGCTTGTGCCGATAAGCTCGGTCAGGTCCGTCTCCTCCGTGGCGAGCCGAATAATCCCCGCCTCGATTTTGGAAATATCCAGCAGTTCGTTTACCAGCGAATAGAGGTTGTCCGCTATCTCGCGGATTATCAGCAGGTAGCTCCGCTGGGTGTCCGAGAGCTGGCCCTTCTTGAGCAGGTAGTTGGTATATCCGCCTATGGACGAGAGGGGCGAGCGAAGATCGTGCGATACCACCGTGAGGAATTCGTCCTTGAGGTCGTTGAGTTTCTTGAGCTCGATCATGTTGCGCTCGTTCTCGCGTTTGAGGAGGACGCGCTCGGCGGCCCTGTAGATGATAAGCTTGAGCGTCTCGGCGTCGACCGGTTTTTGTATGAAATCGTAGGCGCCCAGCTTCATTGCCCGGATCGCGCTCTCGACCGATGCGTAGCCGGTAAGCACCAGCGACAGGGTGTCGATCCGTTCGTTCTTTATGAACTCCATCACCTCGAAGCCGTTTTTATCGGGCATGTTGATGTCGGTGAGAACGATGTCGTAGCGCTCCCCGGCCAGCCTGCGGAGCGCGGTGCCGCCGTCGGAGGCGGTGCCGACCGTATACCCTTCCTTGACGAGGATTCGCTCGAGACGGGAGAGTATCTTTTCCTCGTCGTCGGCGATGAGGATGCTGATCCGGTTTTTTTGCATTGCTGGAGATGGTGTCCGGGTTCGACGGTCAATGAGCGACCGACGGCGACGCTTTTATCTAATAAGGTAGACCGGATTATTGCAAGAAAAATATTCCCGCCGACACGGGGTTTGGCGCCCGCGGACGTTTTTTTTTGATGCGCCCCGCAAGCGCGCTATACTGATACCAGGACGAAGCTCATGAAGATCGAACGTCGATTACCCCGTCTGTGTCATAATATCTTTAGTGTATAGCCCATCCTGATTAATCGACCGGCTAAAGGTGTTTGAACCTGAAATGGCGCCATTACGGCGCCATTTCTTTTTGTGCGCCCGGCGCGGGTCTAACGTCGGGCTCCCCTGTCAGGCTTTTTCGCTGGGAATCGAGCCGATGAGGAGCCCGATGCGTTCACGCCCGCGGGTCCAGTGCCAGTCACTGCGGGCATTGTAATAAAGGTGCCACGTTTTTTTATCCAGCGGCCGTGCGTCCAGCGCATAGACATGACTTTTCTTCCATCCGGCGCCTTCCGGCCTGACCAGCGGTTCCGCGACGGTCTGCTTCCAGTTTATGCCGTCCTTCGAGGTGAAAACGAGTATTGCCGAGCCCGAGTGCCTCGTTTTTTCGTTCCAGTATATTCCGTTTTCGAAACCGGCGAATCCGTCCTCCAGCCGCGCCACCTTGAAGGCGCCGGCGCCGAGGTTGCGCCAGGTATTTTGCGGCGAGGGCGAGATGAGCGGCTCGGGGCGCGGTACGAACGGTCCGGTGGGGCTTTCGCCCTCCGCCACGCCGATGTAGAGCGGCTCGTTGAACCCGCAGTCGGGAATGTAGACCAGCGATGCGCTGTAATACAGAAGATAGCGCTTCCCGTGCCTCACCACGCAGGGATTGCCGACCGATTGGCCGAACTTCGCGTCGCGGTGCCAGGCGAGCGTGGGCCGGAGTATCACAACAGGGTCGCTCCATGTCATGAGATCGTCTGACACCCTGCATTCAATATGCGATTTCCATTTTATCGGAAGCCACGAGAACCACAGAATGTGTTTACGTGTCCGCTCATAATAGAGATAATACCTGTCGCCGTCTCTGAGGATGAAGGGCCGCATCGCGCTCCCGCAGACGAGACCGGGAAGGCGTGTGAACGTTTTGCCGTCGCCGGAGGTGAAGTGGTGTATTCCCATGAGCGAGTGCGCGAACAGATGCCAGGCGCCGTCGGGCGATTCCGCCGGCGTGAGAAAGCTCGGGTCCGCGATGATGGGCGAGGGGAACGGCGGCTCGATGATCGGGTTGCCGTCGTACTCGCGCCACTTGAGCGACTTGAATGCGGATGTTTTCATCACGTCCCCTCCTTATTTACTTTTTCCGGCGATTGCTTTGGCGGGAAGGGCGGACCGCTCCCACTCCCCTGTGAAGTGTTTCTCAGCGTACGGCCGAATTCAAGCCGGGTCAATTAAAAAAACCGCGGGCCGTCCGGGGAATTATTTTCCTTTGTGCTTGCAACATGAATTCACACGGGCGCAGAAATAAAATTCTGGACATTTTTTACGTAACGAGTTAAATGCCCGGTGTCATGAGGGGAAAATGAGCGAATCCAGGTACCGTATTGAAGTCTATTCCACAATAAATGATCATCGTGGCGGGGTTTTAAAAGCGAAACTCGAGCGCCTCGGATGCCGCGTGTCGGCGGTAACGACGACCGACAACTACCTGGTCAACGTCGAGCTTTCGCGCGGAGAGGCCGAATCGGTAGGCCGCATGCTCGCCAACCCCGTAACCCAGGCGTACGCGATCAACGAGCCCTTTGTGCCGGCGCGGTTTCGCCATGCGCTCGAGATCGGCTTTCTTCCCGGCGTCACCGACAACGTCGCGCATACCGTGCGCGAATCGATAGAAGATTTACTGAAGCGGCGGCTCGATCCCGAAACCTCCGTCTTTACCTCGATAAGCTATTTCCTGGACGGCGAGATCGCCCCGGAAGAGGTACGGCGCATCGGTATGGAGTTGTACAATCCGCTCATTCAGCGCATCAAGGCGCTCGACGCGGCCGAATATTCCTTGGCGGGCGGAATGGGGCGGGCGCTTCCCCTGGTGCATATCCATGAGCGTCCCGAGGCGGACGAGGTGAGCTTGGATCTTTCCGAAGGCGAGCTTCGGCGTCTGGGCAGGGAGGGTATTCCCGACGCCGACGGAAGCCGCAGGGGGCCGCTCGCGCTCGACATGCTTTCGCTCGAGGCAATCCGCCGTTATTTCCGCGAGGACGAAAAACGCAACCCGACCGACATCGAGCTCGAATCGATCGCGCAGACCTGGTCCGAGCACTGCAAACATACCATCTTCGCCGCGCGCCTTGACGAGCTCGACGACGGCGTCTTCCGGCGCTTCATCCGCGAAGCCACCATGCGCGTGCGGCGCGAAAAGGGCGCGGACGATTTCTGCGTATCCGTGTTCGAGGACAACTCGGGCGGCATAGAGTTCGACGACGAGTACGTGGTCTCCGACAAGGTCGAGACGCACAACAGCCCCAGCGCCCTGGACCCCTTCGGCGGGGCCATCACCGGTATAGTGGGGGTAAACCGCGACACCATGGGCTTCGGCATGGCCGCCCGGCCCATCGCCAACCGCTACGGCTTCTGCTTCGCCGATCCCTTCGACGAGCGGCCGCTGTACCGCGCGAAGGACGAAGGCTCGAAACTCCTCTCGCCGCGACGAATCATGGAAGGCGTTATCCACGGCGTCAACGTGGGAGGCAACTGCTCGGGCATCCCGACGCCGCAGGGCTTCGTCTATTTCGACGACCGCTACAAGGGCAAGCCCCTTGTGTTCGTGGGCACGATCGGCCTCTTGCCGAAGAAGGTGAACGGCAGGCCCTCGACCGAAAAGAAGGCCATGCCTGGCGATTGCATCGTCATGGCGGGCGGGCGTGTGGGACGCGACGGCATCCACGGCGCGACCTTCTCGTCCGAGGCGCTCAACTCGGGGAGCCCCGCCACGGCCGTACAGATAGGCGACCCCATCACCCAGAAGAAGATGTCCGATGCCATAGTGAAAGAGGCGCGCGAAAAGGACCTGTATCATTCCATTACCGATAACGGGGCCGGGGGCCTTTCGTGCTCGGTCGCCGAAATGGCGAAGGAGGCCGGCGGCTTCGAGGTGGAGCTTGAGAAGGTGCCGCTGAAGTACCCGGGCCTGGCCCCCTGGCAGATATGGGTGAGCGAATCGCAGGAGCGCATGACGCTCGCCGTGCCCCCGGAGAAAT
The DNA here is from genome assembly GCA_035477215.1 of Spirochaetota bacterium. Lineage (NCBI taxonomy): Bacteria > Pseudomonadati > Spirochaetota > Spirochaetota bacterium. The sequence continues at coordinate 216,898 of DATIKU010000014.1, forward strand.
GCAACGAGTTCATTACGCTCATGGAGAGCCGCGGCGTGGAGGCCACCATTATCGGCCGCTTCACCGGCTCGCCGCGCGGCATCGTCACCTACAGGGGCAAAAAGGTCTTCGACCTCGACATGGACTTTTTGCACAACGGGCTTCCGCGCAAGAACCTGAAAACGGCGCGGCCGTCAAAACCCGCGATCATCCCTGATTTTCCCGCACCCGCCGACATGACCGGAGCATTCCACGCGATGCTTTCGCGGCTCAATATCGCGGGCTTCGAGTTCATCTCGACGCAGTACGACCACGAGGTGCAGGCCAATTCGGCCATCAAGCCGCTCCATGGCCGCGGCCGCGTCAACGCCCTCGTCTCGGTGATACGGCCGATTCCGGGCTCGAGAAAGGGCGTGGTGCTCTCGCAGGGGCTTTACCCATCGTACAGCGAGATCGACCCCTATCGCATGGCCGCCTGCTCCATCGACACGGCGGTGCGCAACGCCGTGTCGGCGGGCGGAAGCCTGAAGCGGCTTGCGCTCCTCGACAATTTCTGCTGGTGCGATTCGGACAATCCCGAGCGGCTGTGGCAGCTTCGTGAAGCGGCGCAGGCGTGCTACGATTACGCTGTCGCCTACGGCACGCCGTTCATCTCGGGCAAGGACAGCATGTACAACGACTTTCGGGGGTTCGATGAAAACTTCGACCCGGTGAGCATCTCCGTGCCGCCGACACTCCTCGTCTCCTCCATCGGGATCGTCGGCGACGTCATGCTGTGCCAGACCATGGATTTCAAGTTCGACGGCGATTATATCTATGTCATCGGCAATACGTACGATGAAACCGCGGGAAGCGAATACACGGCCATGACGGCCGTAATGAACGACCGCCGCGGCGCGCTGTATGGAAGCGAGGTGCCCCGCGTGGACGCCGCGGCCAATGCGCGGCTGTACGGCGCGTTCGAACGCGCGCTTGCCGGGGGACTCGCGGCCTCGTCGGTGTCGGTGGAGCGCGGCGGGCTTGGCATTGCCATGGCGCGCTCGGCGATGGCGGGAGAGCTGGGCGTGAACGTGGACCTGGCCCTTGTGCCCGGAGGCGAGGCCCTGCGCGAGGATGTCATCCTTTATTCGGAGTCGCAGGGCCGCCTTATAGTTTCGGTCGCGCCGGGGAACTGCGCCGCCTTCGAGGGACTATTCGCAGGCCTACCCTGCGCGCGGATAGGGCGGGTCACGCGCGACGTGGCGATCATAATCCGCGGGTGCGACGGCGCACCGGCCGTTACCAGCGACGTCGCCCGCTGCCTCGAGAGTTATCGCGCGACGTTCAGGAATTTTTAGTATGCCGTTGGACGCATAAAACAACAGGGGATGTCACGTTCATGCCAAAACCAGCCGTACTCGTGCTCACCGGATATGGAATAAACTGCGACGAGGAGACGCGCTACGCCTTCGAGCGCGCCGGCGCCGACGCGCGCATCGTGCACATCAACGACATCATCGCCTCGCCGGCAATGATGGCGCACTTTCAGATAGTGGCGTTTCCGGGCGGTTTTTCGTACGGCGATGACACCGGAAGCGGCAAGGCGCTCGCCAACCGCGTAAAGAACAACCTCATGGACGAGTTTCGCTCCTTCATAGAGCGCGACACGCTCATGCTCGGAATCTGCAACGGCTTTCAGGTGATGGCGAACCTCGGCATCGTACCGGCCCTGGTCGAAACTATCGGAGACGTCCAGGTGTCGCTCGAGCGCAACAACACCGCCCGGTACCAGTGCCGGTGGGTGGACCTGGCCGTAGGTCCGGGAAACGCCTCGGTTTTTATAAAGGGAATGGAGCGCCTGCATGTTCCCGTTGCGCACGGAGAGGGCAACTTCTACGCGTCGTCGGAGGTGCTTGCGGCGATCGAGGAGAAGAAGCTCGTTGCCCTGCGTTATGTGCGGCCCGACGGATCGCCGGCGGACGGGGAGTTTCCGTTCAACCCCAATGGTTCGTTAGACGATATCGCAGCGATATCGGACGCGAGCGGCCGAATACTCGGCATGATGCCCCATCCCGAGCGGAACATCCTGTTCACCCAGCGCGATGACTGGACGTATATAAGGGAGAAGGCTAAAAGGGAAGGGGCCCGTCCGGACGAAGAGAGCGAGGGGATGACCTTGTTCCGAAACGCCGTCCGCTACTTTAAGTAAACGGCATCCCCGTACGGAAGGCGAAGCGACCGGTGGAGGCCCGCCGGAATGGTCGATCGATGGCCGTGGCGCTGAATCGATTTTGGCCATCATGTTTTTCGGGTTACCGTCCCCCGTTGTCAGCGGGGGACAGTGCCGGGGCATCCCGACTTAAAATTTCGACTTTTTGTCAAGCATGTAGCGGCCGGAATTCTCAGCATCGAGCGCGCCGCTGGGCTGATAGAACTTCCATTCGCCGTTCTTCTTGCCGGTCATGTATTCGCCCTCGGCCTTGAGTTTTCCGTTCGGATAATACTCCTTGTACGGGCCGTTCAGCTTGTCCATCATGAAGGTGCCCTCTATTTTCGCGGTCCTGGTTCCGGGGAAATATTCCGTCCATTTGCCGTTCTTCTTGAGGGCCAGCCATTTGCCCGACCAGCGGAAGCTCGTATTGTTTTTCGCGTCGTCCGCGGGCGGTTCCGCCGCCTCCATGGTGCCTGCGCTCTTGCCGTCCTTCATCACGTCGAAGACGGCCTTGGGGATTCCGAGCAGGTCGCCTTCGCCGATGAGCGTGCCGTTCTCATACAGCCGGTTTCCGCCGCCGCTTACCATCCCGCCCAGAAGAGCGAGCTCCATGACCTTGCGGCCGGACCCCTCGTAGAAATTCCAGAGCCCGGTTTCCTTGCCTTCCCTGTATGCGCCCTCTTTCAGGAGCTTTCCCTCGCGCGAGAAAAAGCGCCAGACCCCCTCGGGCTTGTTTTTCATGAAGGATGCGTCGGCGGCCATCTGCCCGTTATCGTGGTAGAAGCGCCACTTGCCGGTCTTTTCGTCCGCGGCGTTGGAGCCTTCCATCTTCTTCTTGCCGCTGGGATACCACTCGGTCGCCTGGCCGTCCTTCTGGTTGTTCTTGTACCAGGCGATCTCCTTCGGCTTGCCGTCCTCGAAGTATTCCTGCGAGCGGCCGTTCTTCACGCCGTCGCGGAACTCCTCTTCTTTCCACACCTTTCCTGACTTAAAGAAGGAGGTTTTGACGCCCTCCATGCCTCCGATCGGCATGGTGAATCCTGACTCGGTCTTCTCCTTGATAACATAATTGGCCTTCCACATCAGCTCGCCGGTCTCGTGATACCCCTTCCATTCGCCGGTCCGCTGGTCCTCTACGAACTCGCCGTCGGTGCTCTTCTGGCCGTTCTTGTAGTAGAAGGTCCACATTCCCTGCTGCTTGTTATTGAGGTATTCGCCCTCGCCGAGCTTTTCACCCGATGTCTTATGGTGCAGGGTCCATTTCCCCTGTTTCTCCTTGCCCATGACCGGGCCCTCGCCCTTCAGGGACTTGTCTTCCCAGTATTCCTTGATGATTTTCGTACCCTCGGGCGCGCCTGCCGCGCCCTTGTCTTTCGGGGTGGATTTGCACGAAAGCGCGAAAAAGGCGATCGCGATAACGGCGACGATCTTCTTGTAGTTCATGGTCACTGCTCCTCGTTTTTCATGATGGATGGGGCGGTTCGACAGGACGCCGTATGTATGTGGTGGCGTATGTGCCCGCGAAACCCGGTAATCGTAGCCCAAAATTGCCCGGTGTGTCAATATTTTAATTCTTAAAAGCCGCGTACCGGCCGAAAATAAAGGAGACGAAACCGTGCCCGCCCGTTCCGGGGGCGATCCTTTATACCGTGCGAGGTGATTCGTATGATGAGGTCATTGTGGACAGCCGCATCCGGAATGGTGAGCCAGCAGTTCAATATAGACACCATCTCCAACAACCTGTCGAACGTCAATACAACCGGTTTCAAGAAGAACCGGGCCGAGTTCGAGGACCTCATTTACCAGACCCTGTTGATGGCGGGCACCCCGGCCACCGAGGTGTCGGAGGTCCCGACGGGAATCCAGGTGGGCCATGGAGTAAAGACCGCGGCCACACAGAAGCTCTTCCATCAGGGGAGCCTGCAGTCCACGGAAAACAAGACCGACCTCGCCCTTGAAGGGGAGGGCTTTTTCAAGATACAGCTCTACGACGGCACCTTCGCCTACACGCGCGACGGCTCGTTCAAGATCGATTCGAACCGGCAACTGGTCACCTCGAACGGTTATCTCCTCGAGCCTCCGGTGGTGCTTCCCGACAACTTCATTCACGAGACGCTGGCCACAAGCCAGGATGGCCGGATTACGGTCAAGATCATCGGCGAGGACGATCCGATCGATGTCGGTCAGCTCGAGATATACCGCTTCGTGAACCCCGCCGGCCTTGCGAGCATAGGCGGAAACCTCTTCAAGACCACTCCCGCCTCCGGCGAGGAGATACCGGGCCAGCCGGGCATGGGCGGCATGGCGAAGACCCACCAGGGCTTCCTCGAGATGTCGAACGTGAAGGTGGTCGAGGAGATGGTAAACATGATCGTGGCCCAGCGCGCCTACGAGATCAACTCCAAGGCCATCCAGACCTCGGATTCGATGCTCGCCACGGCGATAGGGCTCAAGCGGTAGGCGCCATGCGTAAACTCCTGACCGCGACGGCGGTCGCCGTGCTGATTGCCGCTTCGGCGGCTCCATCCTCCGCGGCCGTCATCGTGTATCTCGTTTCGCGCGCCGAGCTAAGCAAAGCGCCCGCACTCGGCGACGTGGCGAGTATTGACGCCGCGCCCGGGATCAGAAACATGCTTTTGAACCTCGCCATTCCGGAGAAGGCCCTTTCGGACGGATATGTCGACCGCCGCGAAGTAGAGGACCTGCTCGCCGCCGCGGTGAGCGAGGGAGTGCTTGTTTACGGCAACGCTGTGCGGGTGAACCGTATGGTCAGGGAAGAACCCGCCGCGCAAGAAGGGAGCGCGGTTGTTTCCGAACAGCTCGTTCGCACCGGCGATGCGGTGAATGTGCGCGTGAAGAATAACGGCATAATCATAGAGCTTTCCGGAAACGCGCTCCAGGGCGGGGCCAGGGGCGACGAGGTCGCGGTGAAGCTGAAGGGAAACCGTACGCTCAAAGGGCGGGTCGTACAGAAAAGCCTTATAGAGCTGGCGTTATGAGCGGTTTATCGACCGGGATAAAGATACTTTCCGTCCTCTGTGGCGTTCTCGTCTGCGGAACGGTCTCGGGGAAGAGCATCTGGACCGACAAGAACATCTATTCCTCGGGCGAAAGCCTTCAGGTGGGCGATATCATATCGGTGCAGGTGGACGATATCTCGCAACTGCGCTTCACCATGGCGCTTGCGGACAGCAACAGCTTCAACCTCAACTCCAGGCCGGATGCCGGTATAACGGGTTTCCTGCCAAAAGTCAATTCCGAGCGAAAGATCACAAATACCGACAAGACCGAAGTATCGGGCCGCGGCAATTTAAAGATCGTTATAGGATCGCGCGTAACGGCGCGAAGGGACGACGGCAAGTACCAGATAGCCGGGGTGCGTTCGTACTCGTTCAACGGCGCGGCGAACCAGTTCGCCGTGAGCGGCATAATCGATCCGGCATCGGTGAAGGGGCGCACCGTACACTCCAGGGACGTCGCCGACTTCCGGCTGGACATACGCGGGGTGAAGGAGGTCCCGGGCGTCAACATCACCCGCCCCGCGCCGGGACCGGACGAGAGCGCGACGAGCTCGCTCACCGAAGAGGAGAAACAGCGCATCATCGTCGATTACCTCAATAAGATGCTTCGGGAAATGGGGCGCTGAGCCATGAGACTGATAAAGACGGCCTTGCTTGTCCTTGCCGGGTGTGCGTTCGCCATAACGGCGGTTTATGCCGAGGTTACCGTCAGGGTCAAGGACATAGCGTTCATCGACGGCCTGAAGGAAAACCAGGTCTTCGGCTTCGGCCTGGTGATGGGCCTGCAGGGCACGGGCGACTCGCAGTCGGTGCTAACCCAGTCGGCGCTTAAAAACCTTCTAAAAAACGTCGGCATACTGGAGGATGAAATTATTAAGTCTAAGAACACCGCCGCGGTGCTCGTTACCGGAAAACTCCCTCCCTTCGTCAGGGTGGGCGACAAGATAAGCGTTTCGGTTTCGTCGATCGGCGACGCGAAGTCGCTCGAGGGCGGGGTTCTCGTGCAGTCGCCGCTTCGCGGCGCCGACAACGCCATTTACGCGGTAGCGCAGGGAACGCTCTCGTTCGACGAGCCCGCGCGCGGGCGCAAAAGTGTGAAGACCGCGGCGCGAATAATAAGCGGCGGCATCGTGGAGCGCGAGATCGAACCTGAAATAGTGGTGGAGAACGGCGTGTCGCTCGTAATGAAGAACTGGGACTTCTTCGAGGCCGATCAGATCATCAAAGCGATCGCGGAAAAGTATCCGGGAGCGAACCCGACCATGGCAAAGGGCGGCAAGATACGGCTGTCCCTGCCGGAGAACGTGGCCTTCGCCGAGTTCATCTCCACGGTGGAAAACATCGAGATCACGCCCGGCAACCGCGCCCGCGTGGTGGTGAACGAGAAGGACGGCACCATCGTGATGGGCGGCGATGTGCGCATCTCCGAGGCCGTGGTGAGCAAGGACGGCGTTACGATACGGGTCGAGAAGAGCAAGGACAAGGGTTCGGATAAAGCCTCGGTGGCGCATATCAAGGCCTCGTCGACCGTCAAGGATCTGGTCGATTCGCTGAACTTCATCGGCGCGCCGACGAGGGACATCATCTCGATCCTCAAGGCGCTCAAGGACGCGGGCGCGCTCCATGCGGAACTCATAGTGAGGTGACCGGAAATGATAAACGCCATAGACGCGCGCGCAACCGCGCAGCTTGGAAGGGACGATCGCGCGGGAGAGATTTCACGGCGCGCCGAAGGCGCGGCGCGGGGATTTCAGAACGTGCTCGATGAAACGATAAGCCGTGAAGAGCTGAAGGGCAGGGCGACGCATCCACGAGCGGTCGACCGGAAACTCATGGACGCCTGCACCGAGATGGAATCGCTCTTCGTGGCGAAGATGCTTAAAGAGATGCGCAAGACAGTGCACAAGGGCGAGATGCTCAACGGCGGTTTCGCCGAGGAGATATTCGAGGACATGCTCTACGACGAGTACGCGCTCAACATGTCGAAAAACTCGAGTGTGGGAATAGCGAAAATGCTGTATGACCAGCTGAGTAATAAACTTTAATGTATAGGAAATTGCTCCCTCCCGCCGGCGAAAGCCTCGGGTCATATCGCCAGGTATCTGAAGCCACCCCTTGGGAAAAGTAGCCTCCCCGCCACTGTGGCCCATGGTCGGTTTCGCCATGGGGCTTTTCGCGGTGCAGACCTTCTGGGGATTCACCTGGGCAACCCTGCCGCTGTACCTTCGGGAATTCGCCGGTTCCAACACCGTTACCGGCATCATGCTTTCCACGACCGGTATCACCGGCATCGTGCTTCCCGTTGTTTCGGGAATGGTATCCGACCGGATTTCGACGCGGTGGGGTCGCCGAAAGCCGGTTATCGCCGCCGGCTGGGCGCTGGTCTGCTGCATGTTGCTTCTGATACCCTTCATTCGTTCGACGCCCGCGCTGCTTGCCCTGCTCGTGCTTGCCTACGCCGGCTTTTTTACCGCAATGGGGCCGTATTTCGCCCTGCTGGCCGACACCTTCCGCCCGGAAGAGCGCAGCAAGGCCACCGGAGTCATGTTTCTGGTCGGCGGCACGGGAATCCTGAGTTATCTGCTATTCGCGGCGCGTTTTTATGAAAGCTCGCCGCTGTGGCCGTTTTTCTGGACCGTCGGAGGGATTATATTCGCCAACGTCGTGCTCTTCGCGGTGATTCGCGAACGGACCGGGGAAGCTATCCGACATCGGGCCGGTGGTATCTTCCCGGAGGTTTTTCGGCAAAGGGAGGTCGTTCGCTTCTATGCCGGTATGATTCTCTGGTGGACGGGTCTGTGGATGGTGAGCGCCTTTTTCATCATCGCCTACCGCGAAGTGTTTGGGATATCGACGGAGCTGGCGGTCACCGCCTTCCTTATCTTCAACATCTCTTTTGTCGTGTCGGCGCTCCCGGCGGGACTTCTGGGTATACGTTTCGGCATGAAAAAGGTCACTGCCTGCGGGCTCGGACTGCTGGCGATAAGCCTGGCCTTTACTCCATTGATCGGAGGCTACAGCGCATCGCTACCTTTCCTTGTGGCCGCCGGCGCTTCGTACAGCGCGGTCCTTGCCGTCTCGTATCCCTTCTTCCTGCGGCTCCTTCCCGGCGGGAATACGGCCGGGTTCGTCGGGCTCTACATGGCCTGTCAGAACGGGACGCTCCTGGTCGGTCCCGCGCTCGGCGGGCTGGTCATCGACCTTTTCGGATATTCCGTGTTATTCATCGCTTCGGCGTCGGTCATTCTCGCGGGCCTTGCGGTTTTCCTGGGTGTGCAGGAACCGCAATCGAAAACGAATTGACAGGACTCCGCCGTTGGTGTCAGTATATGTGCCGGATCCTATTGAATGCACATATCGTCAGAAAAATTTGACAATCTCGTACTCGGCACCGCCGCCCGGATCGTCGCGTCGCTTCCTCCCGACCTGCGCGCAAAGGCCGAGGAAGTGATATTCGCCGTCACCGACCGGCCGTCTCCAGAGCAGTTAAAAAGCGTGGGCGATGAAGACGACACCGACGCCGGCGATCTTCTCGGACTCTACGAGGGGATATCGCTCATCGACCGCAAGATCGACGATATGTCCGTACTCCCCGA